>NZ_JBIVUT010000035.1:0-80114 GCF_044757365.1 Streptomyces sp. NPDC091289 | reverse complement strand
GGAAGCTAAGCCTTTCAGCGCCGATGGTACTGCAGGGGGGACCCTGTGGGAGAGTAGGACGCCGCCGAACAATTTTTCCGGGAAAGCCCCGCACCATTTTGGTGCGGGGCTTTTCTGCGTTCCGGACACGATCGGTGGGCCGCACGCCCCATGAGCCCCGCGCACCCCGTGCGCCCTGTCGGTAAGGCCTGGTGGAGGGGCTGCTGAGCGTCGAACCTGGGGCCGGCCGCGATTATGAGCATCTCCGGATCCCGTGTATGGTTTACCTCGTTGCCACAGCGCAGCGAGGCCCCAATAGCTCAGTCGGTAGAGCGTCTCCATGGTAAGGAGAAGGTCTGCGGTTCGATTCCGCATTGGGGCTCAGAAGACAAACGAAAGGCCCCCGCCAAGTGGCGGGGGCCTTTCGCGTTGGGCGTCAGACGAGAGGCGGTTCCGGGACGCGCATGGCCAGGATCGCCATGTCGTCCGAGGCCGGCTCGGCCGCGAAGCGTTCCACGGCCCGCAGAATGCGGGAGGCGACCGCTCCGGCCGTCAGGCCCGTACAGGTCGACAGGACGTCCGCCAGGCCGTCGTCGCCCAGCATGCGGCTTCCCTCGCGGCGTTCGGTGACGCCGTCTGTGACGCACAGCAGGACGTCACCCGGGTTGAGGACGACTTCCTGCTCGTACAGATCGAGGTCCTCGATGACACCGAGCAGGGGCTGCGGTTCGGCGGCGGACTCGACGGAGCCGTCCTGCCGCAGGCGCAGCGGCAGCGGGTGGCCGGCGCAGACGACCTTCAGGAGGGCGCTGCCGTCCTCCTGGGGCCACAGCTCGCCGTAGAGAAGGGTCAGGAAGCGGCTGCGGGCGCCCTCGTCGAGGATCGCCGCGTTGAGGCGCTCCAGGACCGCGGGGCCGCCGAAGCCCTCGCGAGCGAGCAGGCGCAGCGCGTGGCGGGCCAGGCCTGTGACAGCGGCCGCCTCGGGGCCCGTACCGCAGACGTCGCCGATGGCGAAGCCGTACGCGCCGTCGCTGATCGGGAAGACGTCGTAGAAGTCGCCGCCGACCTCGTTGCCCTCGCCCGCGGCACGATAGATGACCTCGATCTCGACGTTCGGCACATCGGGGAGGCCCGGGGGCAGCAGGCTGCGCTGGAGGGACTGGCTGATCGCCATGCGCTCCGAGTACAGGCGGGCGTTGTCCAGGGCCAGGGCGGCCCTGCGGGAGAGGTCCTCGGCCAGTTCCAGGATCTCCTGGCGGAAGTGGTCGTCCGAGGGCTTCCCGAGCGTCAGCATGCCGATCACACGGTTGCGGGCGACCAGCGGCAGGACCACCGTCTCACCGCCGACGGCCTGGGCCGTGGCGAGCGTCGTGCGGGTGGCCGTGCTCATGCTCAGCGGCGCGTCGCGCTGCAGGCTGCGGGTCGAGGTGCTGAGCGCCGCCTTGTGACCGGCCTCCGAGGGGGCGGCCCAGACACGGGCGCCCGGGGTCGGTACCGGATCCGGCGGGGCGATCTTCGAGAGCAGGGCCTTGAGCCCGTCGATGAGGTCCTCGTCCTCGTGGAGCACGTACGAGAGATACGGGTCGGAGGACTGGTCGGCGATCGTGTAGACGGCGCACCAGGTGGCCAGCGTCGGGACCGTCATCTGGGCCATGAGCGCCAAAGTCTGGTCCCGGTCGAGCGTGCCGGCCAGCAGATCGGACGCCTCGACGAGGAAGGACAGGGAGCCGCGGCGCAGCCGTTCCAGCTCGCCGAGGCGGGCGGACTCCACGGCGAGAGCGATGCGGTCCGCCGCGAACTGGAGGCGCAGGGCCTCCTCGTTCGAATAGCGGCCAGCGCCTTCCGCAGCGACGCCGAGGGAGCCGGTGAGGCGGCCCTCGACCTTCAGCGGGACCGTGACGACCGAGCGCATGCCGGTGTCGGTGAGGAGCGGGACGGCACCGGGGACGGCGGTCAGGTCCTCGTGGACGGCGGGCATCCGGGCGGAGCCGTAGCGTCCCGTGCCGGCCTCGACGGGCACCCGGGCGAAGCGCTGGCGGGCCGAGGGGAGGCCCGTCGTGGCGCGGACCTCCAGCTCCGTCTCGTCGTCCGTGGCGAGCAGGAGGAACGCCGCGTCGGCGTCGAGCATGTCGCGGGCCCGCTCGACCGTCCGCTGGAGGAGGCCGTCCAGGTCGTCGGGGGCCGGGGAGCCGATGAAGACCTCGAACGGGTCCGCGGTGCGGTTGTCCGGCGAGGAGTCGGAGACCGGTGTCCGGACCGGGGACTGGAGCACGGCGCGCTCGTCGTCGCGGACGAGGAGACAGACCGTGGAGGGTTCGCCGTCGGTGTCGCGGACCCGCAGGTGCGAGGAGTAGACGGCGATGGTCCGGCCGTCGGCGCCGCGGATCCCGTAACTGCCCTCCCAGCGGGAGAGCTGGAGGGCGTCGGCGATGCCGGTGTTGGTCCCGGGGGTGTGCGGCCAGGCCACGAAGTCGGTGAACTGCTTGCCGGTGACCTGTTCCGCGGTGTGCCCGAAGACGTACGTGGCGTCGTCGTTCCACGCGCTGATGGCGCCGGTGCTGTCGATCTGGACGACGGCCACCCGGACCCGCTGGTCGGTGACGGGGAGGAGCGCTGTGGGCAGGACCGGGCCGGCGGAGCGGATGCCCACCGGCCGGTCGGGCAGGTCCAGCTGGAACCAGACGTGTTTACGGGTGGGGGAGTACTCGACGCCCCAGCGGGACGCCAGGGCGGCGCAGAGCAGCAGACCGCGGCCGTTCTCGCGGTCGGGGCTGCCGAAGTCGAGGCCGTTGCTCTGGAGCGGGACCTCGCGTTCCGGATAGTGGTCGGAGACCTCGACGCGGACGCCGTCCGCGGTGCGCAGGCACAGCACGTCGGCCGCCGTCCCGGCGTGCACGACGGCGTTGGTCACGAGCTCACTGGTGAGGACGACGGCGTCGTCGACGACATCGTTGTAGCCCCACCCCTGGAGCGTGTCCCGGACGAAAGCGCGGGCGGTCGCGACGGAGCGCCCTACCGGTTCGAAGGTGGCGGCCGCGCGCGCGGTGATCACAGCACTCCCCATATTGGTGTCTCGTCGCTTCCCCGAGTCCTGTGCCCGTTTATCGCCGCTTCGATTCGCTTGCCAGGCTAGACGTTCGTCAAGGGTGCCGGGTACACGAGGGCCGAGTTCGGGACAGAGCGGTCCGGCGGTGGTGCGCGGGCGCACAAGTATGGACTCCCGGTGCAAGGGATGGGGGGCAACCGGTGCAGGTTGCCCGCCGACCGGTTCCGGCCTGGTACGTTGCCATGATTTGACGTCCGCCCGGTCGCCCGTTGACGGTGTGCAGTGGCGGTGAGCCAAAGTGGAACTGGGCAAGCTTCCGGATAGGCCCGAGTGAAACGGTCAACCCCTGCGGGAGGGACACGGTGGAGTCTGGCGTGGCGGCGCAGGGTTCGAAGGCGCGTACAAAAGGCGGACAGTCCGTGAAAAAGCAGCGCAATGGCACCGTCGAAGTGGACGCGGCAGCTCTGAACAGAGTGCTCGCGGGCCTCGTGGCGATGCGCGACGGCAACTTCCGCCGGCGGCTCACCGTCTCCGGCGACGGTGTGATGACGGAGATCGCGGCGGTCTTCAACGAGGTCGCCGACCGGAATCTCCATCTCACCGGTGAGCTGGCGCGCGTACGGCGGGTGGTCGGGCGTGAGGGCAAACTCACGGAGCGGCTGGAGACGGGCGCCTGTGAGGGTTCCTGGGCCGCCGCGATCGACGCCTCCAACGAGCTCGTCGACGATCTCGCGCGACCGGTCTCCGAAGTGGGCCGGGTGCTGTCGGCGGTCGCCGACGGTGATCTGGAGCAGCGGATGGAGCTGCGGTCGCACACGACGGACGAGACGGTCCGGCCGCTGCGCGGCGAGTTCCTGAAGGTCGCCCGTACGGTCAACAACCTGGTCGATCAGCTGTCGGTCTTCACCGAGCAGGTGACCCGGGTCGCCGTCGAGGTGGGCACCGAGGGCAAGCTCGGGGGCCAGGCGCAGGTGCGCGGGATGTCCGGGTCCTGGAAGGACCTCACGGACTCCGTGAACACCATGGCGTACCGGCTCACCGCCCAGGTGCGGGACATCGCGCTGGTGACGACGGCGGTCGCCAAGGGCGATCTGTCGCGGAAGGTCACCGTCCATGTGGCCGGCGAGATGCTCCAGCTGAAGAACACCGTCAACACGATGGTCGACCAGCTGTCCTCGTTCTCCTCCGAGGTGACGCGCGTCGCCCGTGAGGTGGGCACGGAGGGGGAGCTGGGCGGTCAGGCGACCGTGCCGGGTGTGGCCGGTGTGTGGAAGGACCTCACCGACTCCGTCAACACGATGGCGGGCAACCTCACCTCCCAGGTGCGCGGTATCGCGGAGGTGACGACGGCGGTCGCCAGCGGCGATCTGACGCAGAAGGTCACGGTGAGCGCACGCGGCGAGGTCGCGCAGCTCGCCGAGACGATCAACCAGATGACCGAGACGCTGCGTACCTTCGCGGACGAAGTGACACGTGTGGCGAGCGAGGTCGGTGGCGAAGGGCTCCTCGGCGGTCAGGCGCAGGTGCCGGGCGCGGCGGGGACGTGGAAGGACCTCACCGACTCGGTGAACACGGTCTTCCGGAACCTGACGACACAGGTGCGCGACATCGCGCAGGTCACGACCGCGGTGGCCAGCGGCGACATGTCGCAGAAGGTCACGGTCGACGTGGCCGGGGAGATGCTGGAGCTGAAGAACACCGTCAACACGATGGTGGACCAGCTCCAGTCGTTCGGTTCCGAGGTGACCCGCGTCGCCCGGGAGGTCGGCGTCGAGGGCCGGCTCGGCGGGCAGGCCGAGGTGCCGGGCGCGGCGGGTACGTGGAAGGACCTCACCGACTCGGTGAACACCGCGTTCCGCAACCTGACCGGTCAGGTCCGGGACATCGCGCAGGTCACCACGGCGGTCGCCAACGGTGATCTGTCGCAGAAGGTCACCGTGGACGTGGCCGGGGAGATGCTGGAGCTGAAGAACACCGTCAACACGATGGTGGCGCAGCTGTCCAGCTTCGCCGACCAGGTGACGCGGATGGCCCGCGACGTGGGCACCGAGGGCCGCCTCGGCGGTCAGGCGCGGGTGGACGGCGTCTCGGGTACGTGGAAGGAGCTGACGGACTCCGTCAACTTCATGGCGGGCAACCTCACCTCCCAGGTGAGGCAGATCGCCCAGGTGACGACGGCGGTGGCGCGGGGCGATCTGTCGCAGAAGATCGACGTGGACGCCCGGGGCGAGATCCTGGAGCTGAAGAACACCATCAACACGATGGTCGACCAGCTCTCCGCCTTCGCCGACCAGGTCACCCGGGTCGCCCGCGAGGTGGGTACGGACGGCCGGCTCGGCGGTCAGGCGCAGGTGCCCGGCGTGGCCGGAGTGTGGCGCGATCTCACCGATTCGGTGAACGGTATGGCCGGAAACCTCACCGCTCAGGTCCGTAACATCGCGCAGGTCGCCACGGCGGTGGCGCGCGGTGACCTGTCGCAGAAGATCGATGTGGATGCCCGGGGCGAGATCCTGGAGCTGAAGAACACCCTCAACACGATGGTGGACCAGCTGTCCAACTTCGCGGAGCAGGTGACGCGGGTCGCCCGTGAGGTGGGTACGGAGGGCATCCTCGGCGGTCAGGCCGAGGTGCAGGGCGTGTCCGGTACGTGGAAGGACCTCACCCAGTCCGTCAACGGCATGGCGAACAACCTGACCCTCCAGGTCCGCAACATCGCCGAGGTCACCACCGCGGTCGCCAAGGGCGATCTCTCCAAGAAGATCACGGTCGACGCCAAGGGCGAGATCCTCGAACTGGTCACGACCGTCAACACGATGGTCGACCAGCTGCTGAACTTCGCCGACGAGGTGTCCAGGGTGGCCCGTGAGGTGGGCACCGAGGGGATCCTCGGTGGTCAGGCGCGGGTGCGCGGGGCGACCGGCATCTGGAAGGACCTCAGCGAGAACGTCAACCTGATGGCCAACAACCTGACCAGCCAGGTGCGGAACATCTCCCGGGTCTCCTCCGCGGTCGCCAACGGCGATCTGACGAAGAAGGTCACCGTGGAGGCGCGCGGCGAGGTCGCGGAGCTGGCCGACACCGTCAACACGATGGTGACGACGCTGTCCTCGTTCGCCGACGAGGTCACGCGAGTGGCCCGTGAGGTGGGCACGGAGGGCGAGCTGGGCGGTCAGGCCCGGGTGCCGGGAGTCGCCGGTACGTGGAAGGACCTCACCGAGTCCGTGAACTCGATGGCCTCCAACCTGACCGGTCAGGTGCGGCAGATCGCCACGGTCACCACCGCCATCGCCAAGGGCGACCTGACCAAGAAGATCGACATCGACGCCCGCGGTGAGATCCAGGAGCTGAAGAACACCATCAACACGATGGTCGACCAGCTGTCCTCGTTCGCGGAACAGGTGACCCGGGTCGCCCGCGAGGTGGGTACCGAGGGGCAGCTGGGCGGTCAGGCGCGGGTGCGGGACGTGGACGGCACCTGGCGCGATCTCACCGAGTCGGTGAACGAGATGGCCGGGAACCTGACCCGTCAGGTGCGTGCCATCGCGGCCGTCGCCACCGCGGTGACCCGCGGCGATCTGAACCTCAAGATCGATGTGGACGCGGCCGGTGAGATCCAGGTCCTCCAGGACAACATCAACACGATGATCGCGAACCTGCGCGACACCACGCTCGCCAACAAGGAGCAGGACTGGCTGAAGGGCAACCTGGCCCGGATCTCCGGTCTGATGCAGGGCCGCCGCGATCTGGACGACGTGGCCTCGCTGATCATGAGCGAGCTGACGCCGGTGGTCTCGGCGCAGCACGGTGCGTTCTTCCTGGCCATGGCCGCGGGCGACTCGGACGAGGTGGGTCCGGACAACGGTGCGGCCGGCGCGTACGAACTGCGGATGCGGGGGAGTTACGGCTACTCGGCGGGGTCGATGCCGACCTCCTTCCGGCCCGGCGAGACGCTCATCGGGACGGCGGCCGAGGAGAAGCGGACGATCCAGGTGGACAACGTGCCGCCGGGGTATCTGAAGATCTCCTCCGGTCTGGGTGAGGCCCCTCCGGCGCATGTGATCGTGTTGCCGGTGCTCTTCGAGGGCAAGGTTCTCGGCGTCATCGAACTGGCCTCGTTCCAGCCGTTCACGCATATCCAGCGGGACTTCCTCAACCAGCTCGCCGAGATGATCGCGACGAGCGTCAACACGATCAGCGTCAACACCAAGACCGAGAAGCTGCTGGAGCAGTCGCAGGAGCTGACCGAGCAACTGCGGGACCGCTCGCAGGAGTTGGAGAACCGGCAGAAGGCCCTCCAGGCGTCCAACGCCGAACTGGAGGAGAAGGCCGAGCTGCTGGCCCAGCAGAACCGCGACATCGAGGTGAAGAACACCGAGATCGAGGAGGCCCGGCAGGTGCTGGAGGAGCGCGCCGAGCAGCTCGCGGTCTCGATGCGCTACAAGTCCGAGTTCCTGGCGAACATGTCGCACGAGCTGCGGACGCCGCTCAACTCACTGCTGATTCTGGCCAAGTTGCTGGCGGACAACGCCGAGGGCAATCTCTCGCCGAAGCAGGTGGAGTTCGCCGAGACGATCCACGGGGCCGGTTCCGACCTGCTCCAGCTGATCAACGACATCCTGGACCTCTCCAAGGTCGAGGCGGGCAAGATGGACGTCAGCCCGACCAGGATCGCGCTGGTCCAGCTGGTCGACTATGTGGAGGCGACGTTCCGCCCGCTCACCGCGGAGAAGGGGCTCGACTTCTCCGTACGGGTGTCGCCGGAGCTTCCCGCGACGCTGCACACCGACGAGCAGCGCCTCCTCCAGGTGCTGCGCAACCTGCTCTCCAACGCGGTGAAGTTCACCGACAGCGGGGCGGTGGAGCTGGTGATCCGGCCGGCCGGCGCCGATGTGCCCAACGCGATCCGGGAGCACCTGCTGGAGGCGGGTTCGCTGCGGGACGCGGACGCCGATCTGATCGCCTTCTCGGTCACCGACACCGGGATCGGGATCGCGTCCAGCAAGATGCTGGTGATCTTCGAGGCGTTCAAGCAGGCGGACGGCACGACGAGCCGGAAGTACGGCGGCACCGGCCTCGGTCTCTCCATCAGCCGGGAGATCGCCCGGCTGCTCGGCGGCGAGATCCACGCGGCGAGCGAGCCGGGACGCGGTTCGACCTTCACCCTGTACCTGCCGTTGCACCGTGCCGAACTGCCGCCCCAGGGCTACCCCCCGGTGGGTTCCGGTTCCGCCGAGGTGCTGGGCGGCGCGGGCGAGATGGGGCACGGGCAGTCGTCGCAGGGGCAGTCGGCTCCGTACGGCGACCCGGCCAACTCCGCCGGGATGTTCCGGCGGCGGCGCAAGGCCCTGGGGGAAGCGGCGAGCAGGGCCGCGCTGCCGGCCGGTCGCACCCCGTCCGAGAGTGCCCCGCAGCAGGAGGAGTGGGTGCAGGGGAGTCAGGACGGGAGTCGGCCGCAGGCGCAGGGTCAGGCCGCGGCGGAGGAGCCGGCGCCCCGGCGGACATTCCGCTTCCGCGGTGAGAAGGTGCTCATCGTCGACGACGACATCCGCAATGTCTTCGCGCTCACCAGCGTGCTGGAGCAGCACGGACTGGCGGTGCTGTATGCGGAGAACGGCCGCGAGGGCATCGAAGTGCTGGAGCAGCACGACGATGTGACGGTCGTGCTGATGGACATCATGATGCCCGAGATGGACGGTTACGCGACGACGACCGCGATCCGGCGGATGCCGCAGTTCGCCGGGCTGCCGATCGTCGCGCTCACCGCGAAGGCGATGAAGGGCGACCGGGAGAAGGCCATCGATTGCGGCGCTTCCGACTATGTGACGAAGCCGGTCGATCCTGATCATCTGCTTGCGGTGATGGAGCAGTGGATGCACGGAGAGTGATCGAGAATTGAACGAATTGACGTAAGTTGTTGACCGACTGTGCTCGATCGGGTGTGAACGCGCTGCATTCGGGGAACCTTCTGGTCTCCCACCGCGTTTGCGGTATGTGCACAGTGACATCGCGGTGACAGGGTGTGGTGACGGGCGGGGTGCGGCTACCATGACCGGCACAAGGACGGACGGCGTAAGGGAGTCGTCCCCTGGGGCGGCACCCGGTGCATTTCCGGGGCGAGGAGGACGGGCCATGGTGCAGAAGGCCAAGATCCTCCTGGTCGATGACCGGCCGGAGAATCTGCTGGCGCTGGAGGCCATCCTCTCTGCGCTCGATCAGACACTGGTCCGGGCATCGTCAGGGGAGGAGGCGCTCAAAGCGCTGCTCACGGACGACTTCGCGGTCATTCTGCTGGACGTCCAGATGCCGGGCATGGACGGTTTCGAGACCGCCGCGCACATCAAGCGGCGGGAGCGGACCCGGGACATCCCGATCATCTTCCTCACCGCGATCAACCACGGTCCGCACCACACCTTCCGCGGCTACGCGGCCGGTGCGGTGGACTACATCTCCAAGCCGTTCGACCCGTGGGTGCTGCGCGCCAAGGTCTCGGTCTTCGTCGAGCTGTACATGAAGAACTGCAAGCTCCGCGAGCAGGCCGCTCTGCTGCGGCTCCAGTTGGAGGGCGACGGTCACGCGGGCGGCGAGCACGAGAAGGAGCCGGCCGGTCTGCTGGCCGAACTCTCCGCGCGGCTCGCGGCGGTCGAGGAGCAGGCGGAAGCGCTCTCCAAACAGCTCGACGACGAATCAGCGGACGCCGCCGCGGTGGCCACGGCCGCCCACCTGGAACGCAAGCTCACCGGCCTGCGCCGCGCGCTCGACGCGCTGGAGCCGGGCACCGGCGGGGGCACGGGAGTGCTGCCCGCGCAGAGCTGACATCCTCCCTCCTCCGTCGTGAGGCGTCGTCAGTTCCCCGCCTCGCGAAGGCGACACGGTCGGGTGAACCCGTAGGCGAACGTGTTCACGGGCGACGACAGCGGTAACCTCGGCACCATGGCCTCACGTACGTCCGGCAAGGGTTCCCAGGGCACGGCGGGCACCGCGAAGCGCGTCGGCCGTACCTCGGGCCCGGCGAAGAAAGCCGCGCCCGCCAAGAAGAGCGCGCCCAAGAAGTCGGCTGCTCCCGCGAAGAAGGCCCCCGCGAAGAAGGCGGCGGCCAAGAAGCCCGCGCCCAAACCCGCACCGTCACCCACCGGGGGCATCTACCGGCTGGTGCGGGCGGTCTGGCTCGGGGCGGCACACGGCGTCGGCGCGCTGTTCCGCTCGATAGGGCGTGGCGCCAAGGGACTTGACCCCGCCCACCGCAAGGACGGGCTCGCGCTGCTGCTCCTCGGCCTGGCGCTGATCGTCGCCGCGGGCACCTGGTCCAACCTCCAGGGACCCGTCGGCGACCTGGTCGAGATGCTGGTGACCGGGGCCTTCGGCCGGCTCGACCTGCTCGCGCCGATACTGCTGGGCGCGATGGCGGTGCGGCTGATCCTGTACCCGGAGCGGCCCGAGGCCAACGGGCGCATCGTCATCGGGCTGTCCGCCCTGGTCATCGGGGTCCTCGGCCAGGTCCACATCGCCTGCGGTTCGCCGGGCCGGGACGCGGGCACCGAGGCGATGCAGGACGCGGGCGGGCTGGTCGGCTGGGCAGCCTCCAAGCCACTGATCTTCATGATGGGCGAGGTGCTCGCCGTACCGCTGCTGGCGCTGCTGACCCTGTTCGGGCTCCTCGTCGTCACCGCCACCCCGGTCAACGCCATTCCGCAGCGGCTGCGTCAGCTGGGTGTCCGCCTCGGCATCGTGGAACCGGCGCCCTCGGCCGGCGAGGGGTACGAGGACGACGACGAGCGCTACGACGAACAGTGGCGCGAGGCGCTGCCCGAGCGGCCCCGCCGCCGCGGCGCGCGGCGCACGGACGAGGACGCGGACCCGGTCTACGACCACGACCAGGCCGAGGCGGAAGCGCTCACCAAGCGCAGGAGGCCCCGCAGGCCTTCCGTACAGCCCGCGATGAACCGGCCGCTGGACGCGGTGGACGTGGCGGCCGCCGCTGCCGCCGCGCTCGACGGGGCCGTGCTCAACGGCATGCCGCCCTCGCCGATCGTCGCCGACCTGACCCAGGGCGTCTCCGTGGACCGGGAGCGCACCGGGACGCCCGTGCCCGGCGCCCGGGAGGCCGAGCGGGACGGGGCGGGCACGTCCGGGGCGGGGCGCCGGCCGGACCGGTCCGCCGGCACCGACGACGCGACCGGCGACGACCGTTCCGGTGGCACCTCCGACCGTTCCGGTGCCGTTCCCGACCTGACCAAGCCCGCACCGGAGCGTTCCGGGGGCCTGCCCGCCCGCGCCGAGCAGCTCCAGCTGTCCGGCGACATCACGTACTCGCTGCCCTCGCTCGACCTGCTGGAGCGCGGCGGACCGGGCAAGACCCGCAGCGCCGCCAACGACGTCGTCGTCGCCTCGCTGACCAACGTCTTCTCCGAGTTCAAGGTCGACGCCGCGGTCACCAGCTTCACCCGGGGCCCGACGGTCACCCGTTACGAGATCGAGCTCGGCCCCGCCGTGAAGGTCGAGAAGATCACGGCCCTGGCCAAGAACATCGCGTACGCCGTGGCCAGCCCGGATGTGCGGATCATCTCGCCGATCCCGGGCAAGTCCGCCGTCGGCATCGAGATCCCCAACTCCGACCGCGAGATGGTCAACCTCGGCGATGTGCTGCGCCTCGCGGATGCCGCGGAGGACGACCACCCGATGCTCGTGGCGCTCGGCAAGAACGTCGAGGGCGGCTACGAGATGGCCAACCTCGCCAAGATGCCGCACGTCCTGGTCGCCGGCGCCACCGGCTCGGGAAAGTCCTCCTGCATCAACTGCCTGATCACCTCGATCATGGTGCGGGCCACCCCGGACGACGTGCGGATGGTCCTCGTCGACCCCAAGCGCGTCGAGCTGACCGCGTACGAGGGCATCCCCCACCTCATCACCCCGATCATCACCAACCCCAAGAAGGCCGCCGAGGCGCTCCAGTGGGTCGTGCGGGAGATGGACCTGCGCTACGACGACCTCGCCAACTTCGGCTACCGGCACATCGACGACTTCAACCACGCGGTCCGCAACGGCAAGTGCAAGGCGCCCGAGGGCAGCGAGCGCGAGCTGTCCCCGTACCCGTACCTGCTGGTGATCGTCGACGAGCTGGCCGACCTGATGATGGTGGCCCCGCGTGACGTCGAGGACTCGATCGTCCGCATCACCCAGCTGGCCCGCGCCGCCGGCATCCACCTGGTGCTCGCCACCCAGCGCCCCTCCGTCGACGTGGTGACCGGCCTGATCAAGGCGAACGTTCCCTCCAGGCTCGCCTTCGCCACCTCCTCGCTCGCCGACAGCCGGGTCATCCTCGACCAGCCCGGCGCCGAGAAGCTCATCGGCAAGGGCGACGGGCTCTTCCTCCCGATGGGGGCCAACAAACCCACCCGGATGCAGGGAGCGTTCGTCACCGAGGACGAGGTCGCCGCCGTCGTCCAGCACTGCAAGGACCAGATGGCCCCGGTCTTCCGGGACGACGTCGTGGTGGGAACGAAGCAGAAGAAGGAGATCGACGAGGACATCGGCGACGACCTGGACCTGCTGTGTCAGGCCGCCGAGCTGGTCGTCTCCACCCAGTTCGGATCGACCTCGATGCTCCAGCGCAAGCTCCGCGTCGGCTTCGCGAAGGCCGGCCGGCTGATGGACCTGATGGAGTCCCGCAACATCGTCGGACCCAGCGAGGGCTCCAAGGCGCGGGACGTCATGGTGAAACCCGACGAGCTCGACGGGGTGTTGGCCGTCATTCGCGGGGAATCCGCTCCCTGACGGCATCCGCAACGGAATCCGCTCCGTAAAGGTTTTGTGGGCAACCGTTTCGTACGGTCGTACGTCCAGTTGAAGGGAGGGACGGAACCGTGCTCCTCCCCGCGGCTCGCTCCGTCGTCACCTCACCCTTACTCCCACCCCGTTCGGCCCACTACAGGTTGCCCAGTCCTCGATCGGGGCCGTGCTCCGTCCCCGCTCCGCCCCGGAGCCGGCGGCGGGGCCGTCCGGCGAACCCGATGGCGTACAAAGTCGTCCCTCCCGGTTGCCCCTCCCTTTCGTACCCCCCCTAGACTGAACATCCAGCAGGTGGCTCACGCTCGAAAGGCGCCCCCGTGTCCATCGGCAACTCCCCCGAAGACGACCGGCCTTCGATCGGTCGTGCCCTTCAGCAGGCTCGCATCGCCGCAGGTCTGACGGTCGAGGAAGTCAGCAGCTCCACCCGGGTGCGCATCCCCATCGTGCACGCGATCGAGCAGGACGACTTCTCCCGCTGCGGCGGCGACGTCTACGCCCGCGGCCACATCCGCACGTTCGCCCGTGCCGTCGGCCTCGATCCGGAACCGCTGGTCGAGGAGTACGACGCCGATCACGGCGGCCGTCCCGCACCGACCCCCGCCGCACCGCTGTTCGAAGCGGAACGCATCCGCTCCGAGCCCCGGCGGCCCAACTGGACCGCCGCCATGGTCGCGGCCATCGTCGCCGTCGTCGGCTTCGTCGGCTTCACGCTCTTCAGCGGCGAGGACGAACCCTCGAACACCGCGCAGATCGCGGAGGGCTCCAAGCCCGACAAGACCGCGGCCAAGCCCACCGCCACCAAGCCCTCCGATCCCAAGCCCGTGCCCTCCGAGAGCGCCATCGCCGCCGCTCCCCGGGACAAGGTGACGGTCAAGCTCAGCGCGACCAATGACGAGAGCTGGATCTCCGCGAAGGACCACAACGGGCGGCTGCTCTTCGACGGGCTGCTGCTCCCGGGCGAGTCCAAGACCTTCCAGGACAAGGAACGCATCGACCTCGTCCTCGGCAACGCCGGAGTGATCGAGCTCTTCGTCAACGGCAAGCAGGTCGAGGACCGCTTCGGGCCCGGCACGGTCGAGCGGCTCTCCTACACCAAGGGCGACCCCGAGGCCGGCTGATCCGCCGCCCCTGGTTTTCCCGCACGCGTCCCGACGGGCGTCCGGCCTCGCGCCGGACGCCCGTCGGCGTTTCCCGGCCAGGTCCGCCTGCTACGGGGAGTAACAGCGACGGGGCAGGCAACCCTGCACGGTAGGGGGACCGCCGGGACAAAGTAGTCTTGAGTCCATGCCCGAACGCCGTACCGTCGCCCTTGTCACTCTTGGCTGCGCCCGTAACGAGGTGGACTCGGAGGAGCTTGCAGGCCGCTTGGCAGCGGACGGCTGGGACCTCGTCGAGGATGCCTCCGACGCGGATGTCGCAGTCGTCAACACCTGTGGGTTCGTCGAAGCCGCCAAGAAGGACTCCGTCGACGCCCTGCTCGAAGCCAATGATCTGAAGGACCAGGGCCGCACCCAGGCCGTCGTCGCCGTCGGCTGCATGGCCGAGCGCTACGGCAAGGACCTCGCCGAGGCCCTGCCGGAGGCGGACGGCGTCCTCGGATTCGACGACTACGCCGACATCTCCGACCGGCTCCAGACCATCCTCAACGGCGGCATCCACGCCTCGCACACCCCGCGCGACCGCCGCAAGCTGCTGCCGATCAGCCCCGCCGAACGGCAGGACGCCGCCGTGGCGCTGCCCGGCCACGCCCAGGAGGCGCCCGCCCCCGCCCCCGAGGACCTCCCCGAGGGCGTCGCGCCGGTCTCCGGGCCGCGGGCGCCGCTGCGCCGCAGGCTCGGCACCAGCCCCGTCGCCTCGGTGAAGCTCGCCTCCGGCTGCGACCGCCGCTGCTCGTTCTGCGCCATCCCCTCCTTCCGCGGCTCGTTCATCTCGCGGCGCCCCTCGGACGTGCTCCAGGAGACCCGCTGGCTGGCCGAGCAGGGCGTCAAGGAGGTCATGCTCGTCTCCGAGAACAACACCTCCTACGGCAAGGACCTCGGCGACATCCGCCTCCTGGAGACCCTGCTGCCCGAGCTGGCCGACGTGGACGGCATCGAGCGGATCCGGGTCAGCTACCTCCAGCCCGCCGAGATGCGCCCCGGCCTTATCGACGTCCTCACCTCGACGCCGAAGGTCGCCCCGTACTTCGACCTCTCCTTCCAGCACTCCGCCCCGGGCGTGCTGCGCGCGATGCGCCGCTTCGGCGACACCGACCGCTTCCTGGAGCTCCTGGACACCATCCGGAGCAAGGCACCCCAGGCCGGCGCCCGCTCCAACTTCATCGTCGGCTTCCCCGGCGAGACCGAGGCGGACCTCGCCGAGCTGGAACGCTTCCTCACCGGTGCCCGCCTCGACGCGATCGGCGTCTTCGGCTACTCCGACGAGGACGGCACCGAGGCGGTCGGCTACGAGAACAAGCTCGACGCCGACACCATCGCGGAGCGCCTCGCCCACATCTCCCAGCTGGCCGAGGAGCTGACCTCGCAGCGGGCCGAGGAGCGCGTCGGCGAGACCCTCCAGGTGCTGGTGGAGTCCGTGGAGTCGGAGGACGACGGCGAGGTCGCGGTCGGACGTGCGGCGCACCAGGCTCCCGAAACGGATGGCCAGGTGGTCTTCACCACACGCGAGGGACTCGTGCCGGGCCGTATGGTCGAGGCAAAGGCTGTGGGCACCGAGGGCGTCGACCTGGTGGCCGAACACCACGAGCTTGCGGAGGTAGCCAGATGACCGGAGTCCCGGCATCCGCGGCAGGCGGCTCCGGCGCGAAGCCGGTCCGCGGCGGCAAGCTGGGCACTGCGGCCGTCAACCAGGCCAGCCTGTGGAACATCGCCAACATCCTGACCATGGTGCGGTTGCTGCTGGTGCCGGGCTTCGTGCTGCTGCTGTTCCACGACGGCGGATACGACCCGGTCTGGCGCGCCTTCGCCTGGGCGGCCTTCGCCATCGCGATGATCACCGACCTGTTCGACGGTCATCTGGCACGGGCGTACAACCTGGTCACGGACTTCGGGAAGATCGCCGACCCGATCGCCGACAAGGCGATCATGGGCGCGGCGCTGGTCTCGCTGTCGGTCCTGGGCGATCTGCCGTGGTGGATCACCGGAGTGATCCTCGCCCGTGAGCTGGGCATCACGCTGATGCGGTTCTGGGTGATCCGGCATGCGGTGATCCCGGCGAGCAGAGGCGGCAAGCTGAAGACGCTCGCGCAGGGGACGGCGGCCGGGATGTACGTCCTGGTGCTCACCGGGCCCCTGGCGACCCTGCGCTTCTGGATGATGATGGTCGCCGTCGTGCTGACGGTCGTCACCGGACTCGATTACGTACGCCAGGCCGTCGTCCTGCGCCGCAAGGGCCTCGCCGCCGAGCGAGCCGCCGCCGCCGAGCGAGCCACGGAGGCCATGGAGGCCACGGAGGCGCTTCCGGCCTCCGGCGGTGCCGCGGCGGGCGCTGCGGCCGATGTCCGGGCTTCTGCCGGTCCGGCCGCCGGCGCCGTGGCCGGTTCGACGGACGGACGACGTACTGCCGAGGCGCGCGACGCCGCGGAGGCCGAGCGGTGACAGCCGCTGCCCGGGTGCTCCGGCTTCTCGGAGCGCGGGGCGAGACGCTCGCCGTCGCCGAATCGCTGACGGGCGGCCTGGTCGCCGCCGACCTGACCTCCGTACCCGGCGCCTCCCGGTCCTTCCGGGGATCGGTGACGGCCTACGCCACCGTCCTGAAGCGGGACGTCCTGGGTGTCGACGGGAACCTTCTGGCGGAGCGCGGAGCCGTGGACCCCGAGGTCGCGCTGCAGATGGCGGCCGGTGTGCGCCGGGTTCTCGACGCGGACTGGGGCGTCTCCACCACGGGGGTCGCGGGGCCGGAACCACAGGACGGGCAGCCGGTCGGCACCGTCTACGTGGCCGTCGCCGGGCCCTCCGGCATCGAGAAAGTGTCGGCTCTGCGGTTGAATGGTGAGAGGGCGGATATCCGTAGTGAGAGTGTGCGAAGCGTCCTCGAACTGCTCGCGAGCGAACTCGCTGAGAACGCGCGGGCACAGGATACGGAACAGAACGGGGGGAATTGATGTTTGCAGCCCTGAGTGAACACGACATCGCTCCCCGCACGGCCGCAGCACAAGGCGGTACGGTAGGGCGTGAAGGATGCGGCTACGCGGTCCGAGGAGGGAGCCACCGATGATTCTGCTCCGTCGCCTGCTGGGTGACGTGCTGCGTCGGCAGCGCCAGCGCCAAGGCCGTACTCTGCGCGAAGTCTCCTCGTCCGCCCGGGTCTCGCTCGGTTATCTGTCCGAGGTGGAGCGGGGGCAGAAGGAGGCATCCTCCGAGCTGCTCTCCGCGATTTGCGACGCGCTTGACGTACGGATGTCCGAGCTCATGCGTGAAGTGAGCGACGAGCTCTCGCTCGCTGAGCTGGCCGAGTCGGCAGCTGCCAGTGATCCGGTCCCAGTACCGGTTCGTCCCATGCTCAATTCCGTCTCCGTCTCGTCGGTCGCAGGAGTGCCGTCGGGTCGGGTGACCATCAAGGCGCCCGCGGAAGCGGTGGACGTCGTCGCCGCCTGATCCACGCGGCACAGTTGCTCGACCGGAGTCCCGGTCGGCCCCTCACGGGGCCGACCGGGACTTCTGCGTTGTGTGTGTGAGCCGTGGGCGAGTGGGCACACGGATGGCAAGGCCCACATGACCGTTTTGCTTCATTTGTGCCATCGTGGGTGATGCACCGAGACGGTCAGTGAAGCGGCTGACGGATGGGAGTTGCGCACATGTCTGTGGTCAAGAGCACGTTGTCCGAGGGTGACCTCAAGACCGTGGGAACGGCGCTGCAAGGCGCGCTGGTCGACCTCGTCGACCTCTCCCTGGTGGCCAAGCAGGTCCATTGGAACGTGGTCGGTCCGCGCTTCCGCTCCGTACACCTTCAGCTCGACGACGTCGTCGTCACCGCCCGGCAGCACTCCGACACGGTCGCCGAGCGCGCCTCGGCGGTCGGGGTCAACCCGGACGGGCGTTCCGGCACGGTGGCCAAGGAGACCGCCATCGCGTCGGTGCCCGAGGGCTGGATCAAGGACACCGACGCCGTGAGGATCCTGGTGGACGCGCTGGGCGTGGTCATCGGCCGGATGCGGGAGCGCATCGAGGCGACCGACGAGCCGGACCCGATCACCCAGGACCTGCTGATCGGGCTGACGGCAGAGCTCGAGAAGCACGCGTGGATGTTCCAGGCGGAATCGGCGTGAGCAGGTCAGGGGCTCGTACGCGGGGTGACCTGCGGTGATCCATATTTCATCGCGTTTCTGTTCGAGTCTCGTGGTGTCGTAGTCGTACGGAAGGATTCCGGAATCCGGCCAGCAGGCGGAAGGACTCCGGAACGCGGCACCGCCCCTGCCCGCTGGAACAACACCTCACGACGTCGCAGGACGGCGAACGGCCCGACACCCCACTGAGTGGGTGCCGGGCCGTGGTTCTGTCCTGGCCGCAGAAGCGACCGTTTGGGTACTGACACAAGATCATTGCCGATCGACGTTGAGTCCGTGCCCCTTCGAAGAACAGCGCCACCCCCCTGGGCCATCAGCCGCCGCCAGCTCCTCGGCCGGCGCATCGCCTACTACCGCCGCAAGGCGGGCCTCTCACAAGACCAGCTTGCCGACCGCATCGGCATGGAACGCCGCACAATCCAGCGCTACGAGGCTGGCAGCCGCGACCCCCGGTACACCGACCTCCTCCTCATCGCCGACGCGCTGAACGTTCCGCTCGCCGACCTCGTGCGCAGGGAGGACCCGCCGGCCCCGGGCTCGCCGTGAACCGGGACCAGCGGGAGATCAGCGGCCGCGGCCTGTCGGGTACGGCACCGGGTGTGTCGGGGAGACCCGGCAGCCGTCGCGGTGCAGGACCACGGTCGCACCAGCACCGGACCCGCTGAACACGGGGACGTGCTCGGCCTCGCCCTCGGGGATGGGCTTGTCGCAACGGTCACAGATCATGCGGCCACCGCCGCTCGCGCGTCCCGCCACGCCTGCCGCAGCGCGGCTGCCGCCTCGCAGTCCGCACCCTCCGTACGGCACGGGGCGCACGTCTGGGTGTGCCGGATGAACGCGGTGTACGCCGCCTGCACGGCGGCCTCCACGGCCTGATACTGGGCCTGGACCGGGCCGGTCACATCAGCCCCCCGGTGGGGACGGGGACGAGCGTCCCGGCGAGCAGCATGTCGAGGCGGTCGCGCAGGGCCTCGGCTTCCGTACGGGACAGCACGAGCGGGACCTCGGCCTGGAGCTCGTCGAGGTCGTAGAGCGCGACCGGAACGCGGACCTCGCCGGTAGTCGGATCGCCGATCGGTAAGGCCGCGCGCTGCGGCGAAGCGTGCCAGGTCATGACGGACATCAAGGCCCCCTACGTGGATGACAAGACGTCACCGTAAGGGGCCTGGCAAGGAAGAACAGGTACAGGTTGTACCTGTGTCCCAACCTGTACCTGTTACCCGGCAGTAGCGATGCCGACGGCCTTCGCGAGCCTGGACGTCTCCGCACGCATCGACCGGGGGCTGTTCCGCCACAGATCCGCGGCCACCGTCCGGGCCGACGGGGTGTACGACACGGTCTCGGCCCCGATGCGGTGGGCCATCTGCATCACGTGCAGCGCGGCCGTGCGGTCGCCGCGCTGGAGGTGCCCGCGGGCGACCTCCACCCACAGGCGGGCCCGCCGCTCCACCGACGGCATCACGTCGGGGTCGATGTCGTCGGCCAGGCCGATCGCCTTCTGAGACTTCCGGAGATCCGTTGCGACCGACACCGCATGGAAGTCGACGTTGGCCCGACCGAACACCGTGCTCGGGTGCACGTAGGCGGCCGGCAGGTTCTTCGCGACCTGATCGCCCCGCCCCCAGTACCGCCACGCGTCGCCCTCCCGGCCCTCGCGGGCGGCGGTCACCGCAGCGTGCAGCTGGAGCGCACCGTAGATCCCCCGCCAGTCCTCCGGCGCCCCGTCAAGGTGCGGGCGGATCAGGTCCGCCGCCTCCGCCACCACCCGCAACGCCTCCTCCGGGTAGCTGGTCTCCCGCAGAATATTGCCGAGGTTCCACGCCGCCGCCGCTATGGCCGCGGGCTGGTCTGCAGCCTGAGCCGCTGCGAGCGCACGGTCGGCTACCACCCACGCCAGTTCGGCCGGCGCGATGTACGCGGTCGCCTGCCCGGTCAGCCGGTACACGTCCGACAGGGCGACCTGCGCCCGGCGCCGCTGCTCCCCGTCCAGGGTCCGCACCGAGAGCTCCCCGTCCCGGATGAGGGCGGGCAGGAGCGTGCACACCTCCGTGCGGTTCCGGGCCGAGGTGTGCCACAGCCGCCACGTCTGGTCCACCCGTCCCTGCAGCACGACCGGATCGATCGGCCCTGGCGCGGACGAAGTGAGCGAGCGGGTCATGACTGCGGACCAGATGTTCGGCATCCCCGGGTGGGACAGTCGGCCGATCGGGGCCGCCGTCGCGGCTGCGGCCGGGGTGTCGGTGCCGGTGATGACGGAAAGGTCGGTGACCTGGAGCGCGGCGGCGAGCTGGAGCAGCAGCGGGTGAGAGTTCAGCTCGCGCTCGCCGGACTCGATCTTCTTGAGCCACTCGACACCGCGCCCGCACTGCTGGGCAAGGACCGGCCGGGACATACCGCGCGACTCGCGAAGGACGCGGATCCGCTCGCCGGTCTTCAGCTCGCTGTCTTCGGTTGCGAGTTCCTCGGGGATGTCCATGGTGCCCCTCCGTGTGGCTGGCGCTGTGGTCGCCAGCGTACGGCGGACCTGTGGCCGAGGGGAGAGCACACGACGAAAGGCCCCCACCGCGCGAGGCGGTGGGGGCCGTGGTGGTTCATGGGTACTGGCGGCGGGTCGGGTCCAGCCCGAGCAGGGCCAGCGACGCCGGGGTGCTGGTCGGGTCCGGCGACGGCGCTCCCGCCCGCCGGCAGACCAGAGCATCAGGGTCACCGGGCGGCGGCTGCAAGCTGTACCCGGCGGGGCAGGTCTGGCCGTTCGTTCCGTCGCGTCCGTTGGCGCCGTCCTTCCCGTTCGCCCCGTCCTTGCCCGCGGCCCCCGGCGGACCAGCAGGCCCCTGCGGACCGGCAGGGCCCGGGACAGCCGAGTCCGCACCCGCGCGCCCGGGCGCACCCGGCGGCCCCGGGGACGGTGTCGCCGCCGGGCCGGTCGCGCCCTTCTCCCCAGCCGGGCCGCGCTCCCCGTGGACACCGGGCGGCCCCGGCGGGCCGGGGATCGGCACGGGGACTTCGGCGCGGGCGGGCAGGTCATCGACGGCGGCCGCAGGGTCCGGGGCCGCCGGGGTCTCGCCACGCGCCGTGATCTGCGCGCGCAGCGTCCGCACGTCCCCGGCCAACGTCGACACGGCGTCGCCGCGCCGGTCCGCCTCCGACGCCAGCTCCGTCGCCCGCGCGTCAGCCCGGCCGATCTGGAGGAACGCGACAGCCAGGCCGCCGCCCAACGCGAGGAGCGCGGCGGTGATCCACAGCAGGACCCGCCGCCGGTAGAAGAGGTGCTGCGTCCGCGTCACGGCGACCCCCCGAGCTGGGTGACGAGCAGCCGCAGCCGCGCGGACTCCGCCTTCTCCGCCGCCAGTTCGGACCGGAGCGTCGCCAGATCAGCGCGCAGCTCCGTCCGCTCCTCCTGCAGCTGGTCGGTCAAGCTGTTGTAGCCGGTCAACACGCCGCCCTCCCGGGACGCCCTCATCGCGCCCCGGGACCCGTAGATGGCTGCTGCGGCTGCCACCGGCGAGGCCAGCAGTGCACCCAGCGCGGTGAGCATCGCAGCATCCACACGGTCCTCCAGCGCATTCGACGGGCAGGTCAGAGACCCCGGCCTGGGGTGGCCTGGTCGGGCTGGCGGTTGGGCACGGCGTAGGTGATGCCGAGCGCACCGAGGACGGCGAGCACCGTGGTGACGGTCTCCCCGGTGGTGAAGACGCCGTCCTGCACGGCGGTGGCGGCCGCGGTCGCGCCGGCGGCGAGACCGGCGACGACGGCCTTGGCGAAGCTGCTGATCTTCATGGTCAGTTCTCCGAGGTGGTGTCGAGGGCGGCGCGGACGAAGCAGTCCTTCGCCTCCAGGAGCTTGCGGAGCCCGGCGGACAGCTCGGGCCCATCGGGCAGGACAGCGACGAGCTCCTGGGCGAGGTCGCCGCACGGCTTGCTCACCGTCTGGAGGTGAGCGGGCAGATGCCCGTACTCGAAGTACCGGAGCAGGCCCACCGTGGCGGGATGGCGCAGCGGTGTACTGCCGTCGATGTGCTGGGTCATCGTGTTCCCTTCTTCGTGCAGATCGGAGTTGGTGGGGTCAGGCGTTCGGAACCTTGAGCCGGTCCCACGAGGCCTTGCCGGGGATTCCGTCGGCCGCTGCGCCGGTGTAGCCGCACTTGCGCTGCCACGCGGCGTACGACTTGCGGTCCGCCTCGGACCACTTCGGGCCCGGGCCGACCTGGTATCGGCCGCAGCCCTCGGCGACCAGGCGCTTGCCCATCGCTGTGACGATCGCGCTGTTCCGGCCGACCTTGAAGAACGCGGCCCCGGGGAACGGCTCGTACGTCGGCTTGGCCGGCGGCTTCGTGGCGGGCGGCGTCGGCTTGCTTCCGAGGCGCTTGCCGATCCGCGTGCGCATCGAGTCCATCGTGAACCCGCGCGGGTCGACCTTGCCCGGCTGCCACTCCAGGTGCCCGAGCACCGACCTCTGGTTCCAGCCGTGCGCCCGGCAGACGGCGGCGGCCGCGCGCTCGATCGCGAGCAGCTGCGCCTCGGGCCAGGGGTCCTTGCCGTCGCCGAGGTTGACGGCCTCGAAGCCGTAGAAGTGCCGGTTGCCGTCGGTGTTGGCCTCGTTGTCGGCGGGGAGTGCTTGCTCGGCGATGACGGCGCGGAGCACGTCGTCGTCGCCGAGCCCGGCGTGGTTGGTCCGCCCGTTCCCGACGAGGTGGACGGTTCCGTCCTTGGCGATGACGCCGTGGCAGAGCGGTCCGGGCAGAGCGGAGTGCCCGTTGTAGCAGAGCTCGACGGAGGACGCGGTACCCGACGTCACGGTGTGGTGGATCATCACCCCGTGCGTCGGGCCCCAGGCCCCCCTGTGGTTGCGGTTGTTGGTGCGCCAGCTCCGGTGCTCGACGACGTGGAGGCCCTCGTCACGGAGGGCTTTCAGCAGTCGGTCCGCGGACAGCGGTGTGGCCATGAGGTCTCCAGACATGACGAAGCCCCGGGCCAACGGCACGGGGCGGTGGTGGGTGGGGTCAGGCGGCGACGGCGACCCAGTCGACACCGGTCGTGACGGTCGACCCGCGGGCGACGATGATCGTGAACCCGGTCGCGGATACGCTCGTGACCGACGTTTCGATCAGTACGCCGGGCGACGTCGAACGCGCCTGTGCCTGCACCCGGGGTGCCTCGGTGAACGCACCCACCGGGAACGTGACAGCGAGGGTGCCCCGGTAGTAGGTGGTGGCGTAGAGCGCCGTCGTGATGGGCGTCGAGCTCATCATGACCTCTTCGTAGCCGGACAGGAATCCGGCGGTCAGGCGGCCCGCGGTGATCCGCATGCCGGGCTGCCACGGGAATGGGAACGGCACAGCGCGCCTCCTTACAGAGCAACGATCGATGGGTAGGCGAGCCGCACATCGGTGCCCGACTGGTGCCCCTTGGCGATGCCGTTGCGGGACCGGATGACGGTGAACTCCTGCGGCTGTGGGACCTGCACGCTGAAGCTGTCCATGGCGATGATCATCGGGAGTGGGTTCGTGTTGAACTCCTGGAGGTTCATCCGGGTGCCGACCTGCCCGGGGGCTGTGAGCTCGGAGTCCGTCCACTGGACGTCCCATGTGGATGGCTCGGCGGTGCCGTCCTGCCAGCCCCGCGCGCTCAGCCGCGTCCCCTTCGTCTGGAACCGCAGCCAGTACCGGGAGCCTGCCGTGTACGAGCCGGCCATCGGCCCGATCGCCAGGGTCGTGAACACCCCGCCCACGATCTTTCTGAGGCGGCACTCCAGCGTGCCGTCGTTGTGGCAGTGCAGGACCGCGTAGTAGTAGTTGCTCGAAGAGGTGTGCCGGGACATCAGGGCCAGGTCGATGGAGTCGGTGAGGGCGACGGCCGGGAGGGTGAACCGGGCTGTGAGGACGCTGTCGGTGATGCCGGATCCGATCAGGGTCCGGCGCGATGCGTTCACCGAGGCCAGGGCGACCAGGCCCCTGGTGCCGTCGACCGTGTACTCGGTCGCCGTTCCGCCCGAGGTGGTCCATGCCTGCCCGGACGTGGACGTCCCCCACCCCGTGGCCACCGTTGTGACCCGCACGTTGTCGAAGGTCGCCACCACGGGCAGGGTGTTCGTGTTGCCGGTGGAGAGGATGGTGCGCAGCCCGACCGGGCCCGCCGCCGGGATTGTGGTGGTGACCGCCTGGGCATCCCACCCTGACGGCTCGGCCGTGGATGTCCGCCAGAGCTTCGCGACGAGCGTCGACCCGACCAGGCGGGCCCGGACCGTCCACGTCTCACCCGCCACGTAGGTGCCCTTCGACACCGGGCCCGAGATGACCGTCGACACGGCAGAAACCCGGGACACCAGGTTGAGGCTCATCGCTCCGCTGAGCCCTCGGACGACCTCCACGTAGTAGTAGTTGGAGGTGTCCGCCGCGCGCAGCCGGAGCCCCGTGGAGATCGACGCGCCGGTGGCTACGACGGGCACGGTGATGTCGGCCTGCACGTCCACGTTGGCGAGGGACAGCGCAGCCAATTGCGTGAAGCGGGAGCTGTTGACGACGCCGGCGGACATGGTGGCCGCGCCGGAGCCGACCGCGTAGTCCCCGGCCGTTCCGCCCGAGGTGGTCCATGCCTGCCCGGTGTCTGCCGACCCCCATCCGCCCGCCACGGTGCGGCCGAAGGTGTCGGTGACGGTCGGCGTGATGGTCCGGGCGAACGTGTCCGCCATGCTGGTGGTCGTTGCGGGGCCGACGCCCTGCACGGTCATCACCTCACCCCCCACCCGGATGTCGAACGGGAAGTCGCTGCCGCTGCCGCCGGCCGGGCGCAGCGTGAGGTGGGACGCCCACAGGACGTCCGTGGCGGGCGGGTAGTCCGGCACCGTCGGCGCCAGGTTCACCGTCTCCGCGCCGACCGGGGCGGTGGCGGTCAGCTCGAACCGCGTCCACTCGCCCTCGTTGACGTCCTGGTCGTTCGACGAGGTGTCGAGGTACGAGGAGCTCGGCCCGAACCAGTTCATGTTCAGCGCGACGTTGCGACCGCCAGCGCACCGCAGCCACCCGGACAACGTGTAGGCCTGCCCCGCAGTGACCGGGATCTGATCCGACCCCGCGTTCGGATACTGCGCCACCCCGTCGGGCGTCAGGCGCAGCGCCCACCGGTCCGTCGTCGGGGCTGGCCACGGTGCCGGGACCCGGTCGATCGTGCCCCCGGACCCCGACCACCCCGCCAGTCCCTCCCCGAACGTGCTGTTCGCGTTGAGCGGCGGCGGGGCCTCCACCCACGTCGGGCCGACCACGGCCTGGACCGGCAGGGCCGTGTCCGACGCGGAGACCGCACCAGCGAGCTCGGAGCCGTCGGTGTCGACGTGCCCCAGAACCGGGGCACCGATGGACCCCACCTGCCACGGCCCGGCCGGGGCGCAGTTCATGGTCAGCGCCCAGTCGTACAGGCCGAGCCGCTCGGTGTACCCGAGCATGTGCTGGTCGATACCTCCGGGCGGCAGCCACGAAGGAGGGTTGCTGATCTGGATCCGGTCCCCGATGTCGAGGCCGAGTACGTCGTCGATGAGGTGAGGTGCGGCGTGCAGCCACACGCTGATCGTCGGGTAGCGGGCCTCGTCCCACGTTCCGAGGTGCATCCGCCAGGCAGCGATCCGCTCGGGCTGGTCGTCGGTCGCCAGGCTCAGCGTCACCGACTCGTCGTAGATCCCGACCCCGGCCGGCGGCGGCTCCACCGAAAGGGGGCCGGTCTCGGCGACGGCGCGTCCCGAGGACCCGCCGGACCGTGTGACGGTGACGTCGTTGCGTAGCCGCTGGTCGTCCTCCGTCGGCTCCAGCGGCGGCGGCACCTCCCCGGGGGCCGTGTAGTCCAGGGCCAGGCGCACCGGCTGGGTGTACAGCGACGCCCGATCCCGGTAGACGAGACCCAGCCGATCGGCGGGTTCGTAGAGAATTCCGCCGTCGGTGTCCGCGGCCTCCTGGACCAGGTCCATGAGGGTGTCCGGGCGCTGCGGGCCGAGACGCTCGGTGTCCATCGCGGTGTCGCCGTCGATCCACGACAGGTTGAGCTGCGCCTCCTCCTCGTTCGCGAGACGACGCATCCTCGCAATCGCGGACTCGCCGGAGAACCCATGGTCCGCAGAGGTGTAGGCCGCGGTCGACGCCACGGGCAGGACCGCGATGTGCCCGACCTTCAGGCCGGTGACCGACGCACCGAACTGCGTGTCAATCTGAGAGACCCGCCCGGTCGTGCCGCTGTACGTCGAGCCGATCCCGCCGGCCGAGCCGCCGATGTTGTACCAGTCGAGCCGCCAGGTGACGGTGCCGCCGGACTGGGACGCCCAGAAGTAGAACCGCTGCCACCCGTCGAACACGTCGTCGCCGATCGCGGCAAACTGGTTGACGACAGTAGCCCCGTCCTCGTCGAACCCCTGGATCGTGGCGAGGTTCTCGCGCTGCACGATCTGCCATCTCTGGACGGTGCCGGTGGTCCGCCACGACAGGAACACGGCGTCCGTCGCCGGCGGGGAATCGACGGTGTACACCATGTGCACGGACCACTGGGTGGAGGTGCCGCCGGGGGCGCGGACGTTGCCGACCATGTGGGCCCCGGCGTCCACGGCGGGAAGGGCGGAGGATCCGGCGAGGGTGTTGTCCTGCCCGAACCGCCAGCCGCCGGTCACCTTGAGCGGTCTTACTCCCTCGATCGGTGAGTAGGCCTGGGTGGCCCCGTCCTCGTCCTCGCACGGCCAGTAGGCCAGCGGGGCGAACGCGGGAATACGACGGCGCAGCGTGCTGGCGAGAGCCTTCTGGCCCTGCCCGAGGCGGCGGCGGATCCCAGCGGCGTCGATCGGGACCCAGATGTCGGAGCCGGACACGTCCCACCGGGTGGGCCAGGCGCTGATCTCTCCGTGGAAGCGGTACTGCCGGTCGGTGATGGTCGCGTCTGAGCCGACGGTCCACGTGCGGCCCACACTGTCCGTCCACCCGGTCGTCCCCTCCGGCAGGGAGCGAACATCGAAGTCCGCAACCACGGTTCCGTTGATGCCTGCCCGGACCTCAGCCCGGTGCACCTGACCCTCGAGCGGGGTGACCCCGCTCGCAAGAACCGGCGCAATCTCCAGCGGGGTTGATCCCGAGTAGATGCTCGTGGCAGGGGTACTGCTCAGCACGTCGCCAATCTGGGACCACGGGCCGTCCATGGTGGGCGCCCAGTAGAAGCGGGCCGTGAAGCCACCGGCGCCGTTGTTCACGTCGAGGGTGGCTCGTAGCGCGGCCCGTTTCGGCAGGGCAGGCAGAGGCCGCTGAGCAAACAGGGTCGCCGACCCGGCGGTCGACCAGTTGAAGACGATCGTGCCGTCAAGGATCCTCAGGAGGTAGCTGCGCTGATTCCCATCCGAGTCCCACTTCCCGAGCAGCGCCTGAGACGTGGTCCCGTACCAGTCGGCTGTCGCTTCCACCCGCACGTCGATGTCCCCGGTGATGTCCAGGTCGGCGATGTCCGGTGTGCGGGCGTAGGAGGAGGTGTTGCCCTCCAGCCGCAGGTAGGACTCCGGGCCCTTCACGGACACGCGGATCGGGGTGTTGCGGCCGATCAGCCCGTAGTACGGCGACATGGGGTTGCGCGGTGAGTAGCGGCCGTCCCGGTTGTTGAGCTTCAGGGTGCACTTGGACGGGCTGCCCTTCGCGGACTCGTTCTTCGCGCCCCGCTCGATCGTGATCGGCTCGCTCTCCCGAACGTCGCTGCTGACGTCGGTCCACGTGCCGCCGATCTGGAACTCTGTGCGCCGGTCAACCACCCTGGCCTCCTTACCGGCCGAAGGCCTCTTGCACGTCGCCGCCCGCCTCAATGCGGACGATCTCCTGGAGCGCGGTGCGCAGCGCCGAGCTGCCGCCGGTGGCGTCGTAGATGACGCGGATCGTGGGGCTGGCCCCGTTGCCCGTGCGCTCTACGCCGCGAGGCGGGTTGAGCATGCTGTCGAGCTTCGACAGCGGCAGGACCGCTTCCTGCTCGGTGCCTTCACCGATCATGGCGAGCGTGGCGCCGGTGGTGATGCCGCCCTCGGCGAGCATCGGGATGTTCGGGGTGGACAGGGTCAGGGACGGGATACTGACGCCCATGATCGAGCCGCCGCCGATGGTGAAGGACAGGTTGTTCCAGCCGCTGATCAGCTGGTTGACCATGCTGCGGAACGACGAGCTGATCCCGTCCCACATGCCCGAGGCGGCGGACCGGATCTTCCCCGGGAGACCGCCGATCCAGGACACGACCTGCCCGAACCACCCGGCGACCCGGCCCGGAATCGCGGCCAGCCAGCCCACGATCGCCATGACGTCCGAGACGGCCTTGCTGATGTCGGCGACGACCCAGTCCCACGCCGCCGTCGTCTTCTGCACCACCCAGTTCCACGCCGCGGCGACCGCGTCCTTGATCCACTGCCAGGCGGTGCCGAGCTTCCCGACGATCCAGTCCCAGACGCGGCCGGTGGCGGCGGCGATCTCGTCCCAGTAGACGACGATCAATACGATGATCGCGATCAGGGCGATGATCCCCGCGATGATCCACGTACCGGGGAACGCCCAGAGCGCGGCATTCCACGCCCACTGGGCGATCACCGCGATACCGATCGCGAGAGCCAGCGCGATCAGGGCGACCGCGAGGACTTTCACCAGGCCCGGGTTCTCCTGCATGAAGTCGGACAGGAACTTCAGGGCAGGCTGCAGCAGCTCCCCGAGCGTGACCGACATGGTCCGCCAGATCGCTTCCAGAGACTTCGACGCCTCGGCCGCCCCCACTGCCTTGTCGGCGGCGCCCGCCACATCGGCCATGCCCCCCGACGCGGCGGCGGTTGCCGGGTCCATCGCCCACAGGGCGTCCGCGCCTTCGCCCGCCATGTCACCGAACAGCTCCACGGCGAGGGCGGACTGCTCGGCCGGGTCCTTCACCTCACGGAGCGCCTGCAGCGTCTTGCCGAGGGCCGCCTCAGCACTGTCCCCGCCCTTGCCGATCTCGGCGAACATCTGCTTGGCGGGCAGGCCCAGTTCCTTGAACGCCGCCCCAGCCTTGTCGGTCTCCTCGGACGTGATGCGCGCGAACTCGTGAATGACGTCGGCGGCCTGGTCGATGTCGCGGCCGCCGGCCTTGACGTACTGCGACATCATCCCGAACGCGGTCTTGCCGTCGATGCCCATGCGCTGGAAGTGCTTGCCGTACTCCTCGATGACCTTCGGGATGTCGTCGCGCATCATCGCGGGGAGTTCCTGCGCGGCGGCGGTGAGAATGTCGAAGGCCTCTTCGCCGTCCTTCGCCATCCCCATCTTGATCATTTTTCCGGCGGCGTTGGCGGACTCGGCGACGTCCAGCTCGAACGTCTCGGCGAGCATCATCGCCTTCTTGGTCATGTCGTCCATCTCGGCGTCGGTCAGATCGCCGACACCGCCCATGGCCTGCGCCACTGCACCGAGAGCGTCGCCGACCTCCTTCATCGACTCGCCCCACCCGGCCGCGTACACCCGCCCGGCCGCGTCCCCGGCGCGCGCCGCCTCGGCCTCGTTCAGCCCGAGCTGGTTCTTCAGGCTGGTCTCCACGGCCTGCAAGTCCATGGCCGCGTTGAGCCCGGCCACGAACAACGCACCGACTGCGGCACCGGCCGCAGCCGTCTGGATGCCGCCCAGGCTCGAACCCACGTCATCGGCGGCGCCCTGGGCCCCGCCGGTGAGGTCGTCGGTGTTGATCCCGATCGAGACGAGGAGCTCTTCGAGCGTGGCCATCACGGTCTCCCTTCTCTGAGATCAGCGCCGCCGAAGCGGGCGTTCATCGCCTGGACCTTGGCGAGCATCTGCTGCCAGTTGCCGGGCTGCCGCTTGGCGCCCTGGTCCCAGGTGGGCACGAAGTCCTTGGGCTCGGCCTTCTTGCCCTTGCCGCGGGCGGCGTTGGCGACGGTCGCGGCGAGGATGCCGTGCAGGATGTCCTGGCGTTCCGGGCCGATCGGGCCGGCAACGTGCTCGTAGGCCATCCACTCGGCCAGCTCGTCCGACGAGCAGCGCGCCAGGAGCTCGGGCACGGTACACCGGAGTTCGAGGGCTAGTCGGTGGTAGAAGCGCCGCTCGGGGGCGCTTCGGAGTTTCCCGCCTTCGCCTCCACGTCTTCCTTGCGGAGCCCGGACAGACGCTGCGCGACCTGCCCGACGCGTTCGAGGACGGCCCCGTTCTTCCGGCCGAGCCCGGCTACCTCCTTGTCGGTGAAGAGCCGCTCGAAGTCCTCGCCGACCAGGCACTTGGCGCAGAGCTTCGCGAGCTGGTCGGCCATGTTCATGCGCTGCACGGACCCGTTGGAGCCGAGGACGACGAGGGAGCTCTGGTAGGCGTTGCGGTCGGTGCCGGACATGCCGAGGACGCGGACGGTGCCGCCCCACTCGGGTACGTCCACGTCCTCCCACTGCCGGTCGTCCGCCGCGGTGATCTGGTCCTTGTTGAGCAGTGCCATGTTCGTGTGTCCGTTCAGGAGATGGTGGGCTTGCCGGACACCTTGAAGGTGAGGGACGCGGCGGCCTTGTCGTCGTAGGGGGCCTCCGGCTCGAACCCAGTGATGATCGCCGGGAAGGACCACGTCGTGGCCCCCGTGTCGGGGAACACGATCTTGTAGTTGCGGGGGTCCGTGTCGTCGAAGTCCGCGACGAGCGTGTCGTGCAGGGCGGGCTGGTAGTTGATGTCCGCGGACACCTCGCCCGGGTCTTTCAGACCGCCGAGGAACTCCATCCACCCGTCCGGCGACCCGTGCGACGTGACGTCGAGAGTCTCCCGGGACAGGCCCGGCCCGGACAGATTGGTGACGTCGGCGATGGCCGTGAAGACCTCCGGCGACTCGCCGTCACCGCGCTGCAGCTGTACTCCGAAGCCGTCCATACCGGCCATGAGGTGCCTCCTGGGCATGAAGAAGCCCCGGCCGACGGCGCGGGGCGGGGAAAGGGGGGGTCAGTGCTTCTCGGTGACGATCCGGTACCGCAGCACCAGATGCCGGATGTTGCCCGGCGGCTCCGGATCGGTGAGGGTCTGGGAGAACTCGAACCGGGTCGCGATCCAGTCGACGCCAGGGATCGTCAGCGGCTGGTGGTCGAGCAGCGCAGTGATTCGCTCCCCGATCCTCAGGACCCTGGCGTAGCCGCGGTACCGGTCCCACACGTGGAGCGTCGGGACGGTCTCCCGGCCGAACCCGCCGTGCCGGTTGTCCGGCGTCTCCAGTACTTCGCCGATCTGGACGAACGGGTACGGCACCTCTTCGGGCAGGTAGTCGTAGATGCCCTCGATCAGTGCGCTGAGCTCCCCGTCGGTGGACAGGACAGCGTGCAGCGCGCCCTGGACACCGAGCATGGGGGATGGGGCGGTCGTCACGACAGGGCCCTCCTCACCTCAGCCTGGATACGTTGCGGGAGCTTCGAGCGTTCGGCGGCCAGGGCCGGGCCGAGTGCCGGCCGGGCAGGGATCTTCCGGGTGCCGAACTCGTGGAGGATCGCGTAGAAGTCGTCCCGGTCCCACCACCCGATCTCGGCGCGCAGCCGGTTGTTGTGGAGCCGGGCTTTCACGCTGCGTTGAAGGTTCCTGGTGTCGACCCGAACGCCTCTGGACGCATCGGCGCGGATGGCGTCCGCGGACGCCTCCAGTGCCTTGAATCCGGCGGCCCGGATCGTCGGGGTGAGATCGGCGAGCTGGTCGCGCAACGCGTCCAGGCCCTCGATGCTGACCGTGATTTCGCTGCTGCGGGTTCCACCGCCGCGCCCGCCGCCTCTTCGCCGTCTGGCCATGAGCGCCTCCTACTTCATGCGCCGCCGAATCGCGTGGAGTTCACCGGCCACCGCGACGAGCGCCCAGGCGATAGCCAGAGGGGCGTCCGGCTCTTCGGCGCCGAGCTCGTTCTCTGCCCGGCACCGGGCTTCCTGCGGTTCGGTCTGCGGGATCCGGGGGGCCTGGCCGGTCACTGGCCGAGCTCCAGGACTGCGACGGTCACGGAGGTCACGGCGTCGTAGGTGATCGCCGCACGGCCCGACGTGCCGCGGAACAGAGGGGCGAGGGGAAGTACCCCGGTCTCCCCGGCGGCAACGACGAGCGTCGCGTCGGGGATGGCAAGCCCGGAGACGGTGCCCGGCGTGACGACCGTCGCAGTGTGCGGTTCGTCGTCGCCGTTCACCATGACGAGGAACCGGCCCGGCCCGCACGGGGCGGTGTCGCCGAGCGCGGCCGCAGCGACCGCGGCACCTTCGAGGTCGGGCAGGCCGCCGTTCACCGGGACCGGGGCTACTGCGAGCGCGGCCATGTCAGCCACCTGCTTTCTGGATCAGTTGGCACGGGGCCTTCGTGTAGACGGGGGTGGACGGCTGGACCGTGGCCAGGACCCGGAAGACCTGCGCCTGCCCGAGCGCGTCCGTGCCGCGCAGCTCGTCGCCGCGGCGGACGTCCGCGCGCGGCAGGAGGTACACGGTGTGGTCGTGCTTGGACTGGGCCTGTGCGGCCAGCATGCGGTCGGCGTTGGACGGCTGGTCGACCTTTGCCCGTACCGTGCCGGGCTGCTGGACGTAGACGGTGTCCTGCCCGCCGTACCCGTCGTCCGTGGTGGTCGGCCGCCACACCTTCAGGCGCCGGTTCAGGTACCGGCCCGGGCCGCTCACCGGGACCGGACCAGACCGGAGCCGCCGCCGAACCGTGCGGCCAGGCGGTCGCGCAGGTACGCGGGCAGTTCCATGTCGGTGGCCAAGCCGTCACCGCCGAACGTCACGGCGTAGTCGCCGATCCGCTCCGAGGTAATGACCTGCGTGCCGAGGCTCGCCCCGTCGTCCGCAGCCCGGTACGAGGCCATGGCCCCGGCGACCAGCCTGCACACCAGGTCGATGATGTCGTCGGGCACGGTCGGCAGGCCGTGCGTGTAGGTGACCTCCACCTCAGACGGACCACTGGTCGCGGTCCAGCCAGCGAACCGCCACAGCCTGTCCGACCGCAGCCGCCAGTCCGTGGCCGTGACGCCGTCGATGGCGACCGCGTCCACCGTCCGGATCGGCGAGCCGGGCAACCGCAGCCGTTGGTCCGCCTCCCCTTCCACCACCACCGTCGATGTCGTCTCGGAGATCGGCGAACCAGCGGCTTCCCGGACCGCCGCCGACGCGACGGCGAGGTACCGCTGGGCAATCGTGGTCTCGTCGTCGTCCACGGCCAGGCCGAGGGCGGCCAGGTCAGCCAGAGTTGCGAGCGGATCGAGCGCCACGACGCCCCCTTTCCTCAGGCCCCGCTGATGATGCCGCGCAGTCGCAGCGCCGCCAGCAGGACGTTGTAGGCGGTCGTCGCCGCCGCCAGGTCGGCGAACTCGGCCTCATCGTTCAGCGCGGCTGTGGTCCCGGAGAGGAGCCCGGTGTGGGTGTGGTCGGAAGCGGACGCCGTGGTGGCGGTTCCGCCCGCGAGCGCGCGCACGCTCGCCGTGCCCGCCGCCGCCGCTGTGAGCCGGGGGTCGTTGCCCGCAACCGCACCCGAGGCAGTGGCGTTGATAGTCGGGGCGAACGTGGTCGGCTTGTCGGTGATGTCGCCCCACGCGACCGCCGAACCGCCGGACGCACCCGCGACGACGGGGACGTTGTGCACGGTCCGGCCACCCGGGTACAGGAGGTCGTACAGGCCGGCCTCGGCCACCGCCGACCACGCTCCGGACGCCAGATCCGTCACGGCCGGGTTCCGGGCCGGGACGGTGCCTTCGTCGTCCTGCCACAGCTCGGCCAGATCGGTGGTACCCGCGGCGTACACGGTGACCTCACCCGCACGGATGAGGTCACCGTTCGCCGCCCGGGCCACCTCGGTGTAGCGGCCCAGCGCCATCACGACCCCATTTCGATGAGGTCGGCCTTGGTGTAGTTCGCCGCATCGTCAGCGGACAGGTGCCCCTGGCTGACGACGAACGCAACCCACTCGGCCTTCGAGGCGTTCACCCCGGGCCGCGGTGTCCGGCCGGCCGCCAGATCGGAGCCGTCCGAGGATGTGCTGCCGCTCTCCTCCTGTGCGCCCGCGGGGGCGCCCGCATACGGGGAGCCGTCCTCGTTCACGCGGACGAGCAGCCCCCGCTCGTACCGCTCTGCGATGCCCTCGGGCAGCGGCAGGTCCATCGCGAAGACCATGCCGCCCTCACCCCGGACATGGATCGTCTCGGCCATGTCAGGTGTTCCTCGGGACTCGCAGTGCGGTGATCGTGCCCGTGGTCGTGGTCGACTCGATGAGCATCGAGCCGTCGTTCTGCACGAACCGGCCGGACTCGAACGGGCCGATGAACTGCGTCGCCCCGAACGCGACGGACACGGCGAGGTCGCCCTGCCCGGCAGCGAGGGCCGGCGGGTGGTCGCCCGCCTTGACCGTGATGGTGAGCGCCGTGTCGTCGTCGCTGTTCGTGACACGGAGGACGGTCAGCTCGGGGAACGCGTCCGCAAGCTGCATGTCGTTCGTCGGTGCCGCGACGAGCGCGGTCCCCGCGGGCTGCGCGAGGTTCCCGTTCGGCACGAGATTGGAGTACGCGAGCTGTGTGGTTGCCATGGGTCAGACTCCTCGATCAGGCAGCGGGGTTGATGAACGCGGCGGCCATGTGGTCCGGGCGGACGAGCTTTGCGCCGTACAGGGCGAGGCCCTTGACCGCGTCGGAGAAGCTGGACTCGGGGCGGTAGGCCTCGGTCTTGTTGATCTGCTCGGCGAACGTGATCGCCGCGTTCGTGCCCGCGGTGACGACCTGCGTGTCCCCGGTCGGGTTCGGGATGTTGTTCGACTCGTAGATGTCGAACCCGGCGGCCCGGCCGACCATGCCGTTGCGCAGACCGTCACTGGTGCCCGACTCGTTGACCTTGATGAACCGGGAGTCGAGGAGCAGCGAGGCGTAGAACTCGGCGGACACGATCGCGTAGCGGCCCGCGGTCGGGACGTTCGCCTTCGTCAGGCGGGTCCGCAGCGGGACCAGGACCTTGTCGTAGGCCTCGGTCGGCGTGCTGTACGTGTCGATGGGCGAGCCCTGCCCGTTCAGGAAGTTGGCCGTCTGGATCTGCGTGTACAGACCGGCCACGTACTGGTCGACGGTGTCCGCCAGGGCGTAGGCCGCCTCGGACATCGCCTGCGGGACCAGGCCGCCCTTGGCCTGCCGGGCGTCCACGTCGTCGATGCTGAACGCCCAGTACTTCGACTGGTCCACGGTCAGCGTGCGCTGCCCGGTGGTCAGCTTCTCCGGCGTGATGACGGTGGAGCCGGGCACGTAGTTGCCGACCGCGGGCCGGGACACGGAGGTGATACGGACGGTGTCACCCGCCTCGCTGATCTCGCCCTCGTAGTCGCGGTTCACGACGGTCGGGCCCGCGTAGATGAGGTTCTTCCGGACCGCGACGAGCAGTCGCGAGCTCCAGATTTCGGGAACGAAGTTCCGGACGGTCATGGTGTTCTCCCTGGTTACTTGCCGCCCATGAGGTCGTCGAGCCGGCCGTCTTCACGGGCCTTGTCGATCGCCTCAGGGGACATGGACTTGAGGTCTGCTCGGGTGAGCTGCTTCGGCCGGCCCGCCTTGCGCGCTGCCCCGCCGTCGCCAGTGCCCTGGAACCTCTTCGCCGTTGCGGCAGCCAGGTAGGGCTTGGACTTGATGAGCTCGTTGATCGCTTCGGTGACCTCGTCGGAATCGAGGTCGCCGTTTTCGTCAACCTCGAACTGGTCGAGGTCGAGAAACTTGTAGGCGTCCGCCGGGTCGGCCAACACACCCTTCGCGGCGGCCTTCACCTCGGCGCGGATGATGCGGGCGTTGGCCTTCGAGAGTGCCGCGGTCTCGGCCTGGCGGCGGACCTGCTCGGCCTCGTCGGCGCCGTCCTTCTCGGCCAGGCGCTCGGCTAGCTCCCGCGCCCGGTCCCGCTCGGCCCGCCACTTCCCCTTCATGCTGGCCAGGGCGCGCTTGCCCTTGTCGCCCAGCTCGTCGGCACCATCCGGGTCCGGCTCATCGCCTTCTCCGGATTCGTCCTCAGGCTCGTCGCCCTCGGGCTGCTCCTCGCCGTCGTCGCCGCCCTCCTCGCCGCCGTCGGCATACAGGGTGAACGGGTCGGCGTAGGAATGGGCCCAGCCGGGCGCGTGCGCGCGGGCGTGACGGGGCAGGGTGCGGGGGTTCATGGGTTCTCCCGTTGCGGGTGAAGGGCCCGTGCGTTGCGCGCGGGCAGGGGTCAGTACAGGTAGCCGTGCAGCCGCAGCAGACGCATGGCGTGCGCGCGGTCGTCGGCGAGACGAAAGATCTCTTCGGGCATGAGCCGCGGAGACCGGGACCGCTCGTAGCGCTGGCCCGGCAGGCGCCGGAAGTCCTGCGCCCGGCGGCCAGCCACGCCACGGCGGGTGGTGCCCTCAGTCGTGGTCTGGAGACGGCGGCCGAACGCGGTGGCGGTGGCCATGCCCCGGCGGGCGTTCACAACCTGCCCGAGGTCGGCACCCTCGTTCAGCGCCTGGGCCCCGGCCTGTCCGAACACCCGCTGCTTCTCCTTGGCCGACATGGCGTCGACCACCTTGCGGGGGTCCTGGGCCTTGGGCCGGTGGGCCCGGGTGACAGGCTCCATGCCGCAATGGCACCGGGGGTGCCGCAGGAAGCCGCTGGAGACGCCGTACTCGGCACCGGCGAGGATGATGCACCGCGAGCAGGCCCCGGCCTCCACGACGCGGATGTAGGACGTCACCGCCGGGCGGGCGGTCATGCCGACCGAGTCCGCAGCGCGGCCTGCGTCGGCGACCGCCGTGCGCACCATCAAGTCCAGGAGCAGCTGCCCGCGGGCGAGCGCCTGCACGATCGGTAGCCCCTGCGTGACGAGTCGTAGAGCAGTGAACACGGGGACCTGCAACGCCTGCGCGAGCGGCACACCGTCACCGGTCACCCCGGCCAGCGACTCCGGCACGAGCCGGTCCGACTGCGCCTGGCCCGGGTCATCACCGAGGAGCGAGCCGAGCCACGGTTCCGTACTGCGCGCGGCGGCCAGCTGCGCACCGGCCACTGCGGCGACGACCGGTCCGAGCGCCGCCACCCACGACAGGCCGGGCGCGTCCCGGTCGACACCCCGCCACGCAGTACGCGCGGCACGGGATGCGGCGGCCGCCAGGCGCAGGCGCGCGAGCGCGTGCGCCACCGCCATCGGGGACGGGCTCACACCACCACCTCCTCCGTCTCTTCCTCCTCGGGCGTGGTCGGTTCCGGTGCAGCAGCACCGGTGAGCTGACGGGTGATCTCCGAGACCGGGTCCATCTCCATCTCCCGCTCTCGCATCGCGACCACGTCGGCCACCTCGGTCGGCGTCAGCCCGTACCGCAGGGCCAGCCACTCGAAAGGGAAGCCGAGCTGCTTCAGCTTCAGCAGCGCGTCCGCCATCTGCGCGTGCGACCGGGACTCGGAGTCGGCCCACAGCACGCGGCCCGAGCGCAACGCGCGCGCCAGGCCGTCCTGCCCGCGGGCCAAGGCGATCAGCCGGGCAACCTCCCGCAGCCCCTGCCCGAACCACAGCTTCTTCTCGTCAACCCGCTGCACCAGACCGGTCTCAGCGGCGAGCAGCGCGTCCGCGCTGAGGTTGGCCATCTTCCCGATCAAGTAGTGCTGGGGTGTGCGGGTCTGGGCGGCGAGGTGGCCGACGGCGACCTCGATGATGCCGGTGTACGCGGCCAGGTTCGCGGCCTGCCACTCGGCGATCTTGGCGTCCTTGCCGGTGATCCACGCGACCCGGTCGATCTGGAACTTGTCGAGGTCGACGGGCTGCTTCCCGATGATCTCCCCGGCCGAGTTCAGCTTCGGGATCATCGGCCGTTCGGCTCCCATGACGACACGCTGCGGGAAGGACGCGTAGTCCGACGCGGTGAACAGCTGCGCCCAAACCAGGTTGATGGCGTCCTGCATCGCGATCACGCCGTGCACGTCGCTGATCGGCTCGTCCACCAGCATCGGCTTGTTCGGCAGCTCCACCATCGGCACCACGCCCATAGGGTTCGGCTGCGGGTTCGGCTCGTCGCCCAACTCGCGCGGCCGCCACCGCTTCAGCTCCTCGTCCACATCCGCCATCTGCGGAGACTTGTCCTGCTGAGCCAGCGGCCGGCAGAACTTCCACACTTCGTGCGGCAGGTACAGGGTGGCGTAGTCCTGGTTGCCGTCCTGCCACCGCTTCAGCGCCGCCCGCCGGTGCCGCCGAGACCCGGGCTCGTAGGCCACGATGCACTGCGAGGCGTCCTCGAACGTGACGACGGGCATGTCCGGGTCGTCGGGGTCGCCCCACACCAGCACGAAGCACCGGGACCCGGTCACCGCGCCGAGAAACCCCAACTGCGAGTCGGCGTCCAGGCCGTTGACCTGCCACACCTCCCACAGATCCTTGTCGGCGGTGATCTCCCCGGACGCCTGGAACCCGGTCACGGTCAGCCGCTCCACCGGGGAGTCGGCGACCACCTGCGTCCAGTTGTCGGAGAAGTCCCGATAGCGGTCACCGTGGAACTTCGCGAACTCGGCCGACGCGAACTTCAGCCGCTGGTTGCCCCGGTAGTAGTCGTTGTGCCGGTCGATGTCGCCGCGCCGCCGGATCAACTCGTTCTCCAGCAGCCCGACCAGCTGGAGAGCCTGCCCCTCCGTAGCCATGGGCCCTCCCTTATCCGCCGTAGTAGTAGGACGTCTCCAGCTCGGCGAGGCCGGCCGCGATGACGTCTCCGAGCGCCTCGTGGGCGAGGATGCTCGGGATGGTCGCGTCGATCTTCTGGGCAGGCGATGCCTTGCGGAGCACGTACCGTTCCATCGGCCGGGCTGACGCTCGGGTGTTCGCGATGTGCGACGCGGTGATCTCGCACCCGTCGTGCGTGAATGCGGCACCCTCCGAATTCCGCTTGATCACGTCGGTCTTCAACCGCTCGGCCGCTGAGTGCATCTGGACGATGCGGCGGGTGTGCCACCGAATCACCCGCTCCTCGCCGTACAGGTCCACCCACTCGTCGATCTCCGTGTCCCAGTACGGCGGATCCGCGTACAGCCGGACCACGTCGTACCGGTTCATCAGCTGGTCCATCGCCGCTCGGACCTCGGCCCGCGGGACCTGCCCGTCCGTGTCGGCCGGATTCCAGATCGTCGGCTGGTCGTCCGGCCCGTACAGCGGGGTGAACTGGTAGCCGTCCATCGTCTCGGCGCGGATCGCCGTCCAGTCGTCCGAGTCGGACCCGTCGAAGCCGAGAACGATCCGGGTCATCGGCCGGACCCTGCGTGGGGCTGCCTTCGCCGCCCACTTCGCGCCGTCCAGCCACGCCGCCGACCCAGCCACGCACCGGTTACCGAAGAAGCGTTCCGCCTGGGCGGGGTCCTTCTCCATGATCTCGGCGGCCTCGGCCTCGATCGCGTCCAGGTCAACGTGCGTCGACCCCGCGTACACCACCGTGTGGATCTTCCGCCGGTCCCGCTTGTTCGCGTAGGACAGCGTCTTCGGCGCCTGCGGGTGGTACCGGAAGATGTCCCGGGCCTTCGCCTCGGACGTCGTCTGCGCCACCGAGTTCTCCGACGGGTCCCACCCGTTCGTCGTCTCCATCGACCGACCACCCATGCCGGCCGTACCGCGGCGCTGGGTCTCGGCGACCCGGCGCAGCTTGTTCGCCGTGTTGTACAGGCCGGTCTCGTCCTGCATCGCGAAGATGATCGGGTTACCCAGGCGGGACAGCGCCGACGAGGTGACAACGTCGATGCGGCCCTGCTCGCCAACCCGGGTGAACTCCTCGCCCACCCGCAGCATCTCGGACAACGGGCCGCGCTTCACCATCGACTGCAACGGCCGGTACACGTTCGCGACCTGATCCTCCGACGTCGCCGTCAGCTGGATCAGCGGCGTCGGCCACGGCGTGCCCATCGGCTCACCGGGCTCGTAGTCGTACCACCACCCACACCCGCACCCGTGATCCGCGCACCGATACCGCTCCCCGCCCTTCGCCCAGCCGGTGAACACCACCGGCCCCGCCGCCTCGGCGAGTACGACGGACGCAGACCAAGGGCCCTTGCCGGTCTTCTGCGGGGCCACAACCTGCGACCGCCGGTAGACGAACGCGGGCGCCAACTGCCCCGGCGCCGCCGACGGCTTGATCCGGTAGTGGTTGACCGTGCACCACAGCTGCCACGGGTAGAGCTCCATGTCCTCACCGGCACGGAACCCGTCCGGGACCGGGCAATGCGCCTCGATCCAGTACGGCACCACCCACAACGTGGGGAAGTCGACGACGAACTCGGCCCCGGCGTCAGGCCCCGTCGCCATCGCGAACGACCTTCAACCGGCTACGCGGACCAGGCCGGCGCGGAACCTCGGGCCCAGCAATCGCGGGCGCCTCATCCTGCTCGGCGGCCGGGGCGATCTTCCACCGGTTCCGCAGCATCCCCTGAACCGTCAGCCCCAGGCTGTCGAGGTACGGGCGCACCATCTTCCTGATGTCGATCCGGGCGTCGGCCCGCTCGGCCTCGGCCAGCGTCCGCACCGCGAGCGCCACTTCCAGCGCCTGCCCCAGCTCCTCCCACATCAGGGCCTGCGGAGACTCCCAGAGCTCGGCCCAGAGGTCCTCCTCGCGCTCTGTCGGCTCGGTCAGAGGCCACTCGGGCGGCTCACCAGAGCGCCCTTCCGCCGGCAGCGTCCGCCACCCCGCCTTGTCGGAGGGCCGATTACGCCGCAGCGCGTTCGGATCGGGGGCCGGACCGGACGCCGCATGCCCACCTCGGGCCATAACTGATCACTCCTCACCGGCTGCATTGCGCAGCACAGAGAGCCATCACATTGCGTGACGGCTTAATGGATCTGGGGACCCTTTTGACCTGACAGACTTCCTAGCGCCCTCCCCCGCGTCTGGGCCCCCCTGAGCCGCCGGGGGTACCCCCCTGGGTTCGGTCGCTGTGTGTGACCTGCGGTTTTAGTGTCCGAAGGTTTCGATTGCGGTCTTGCGGCTGTGATGGCGCTTGCTCATCGCCTGCCAGTTGGTGGGGTCGAAGCCTCGTGGTCCGAGGGGGCCGAGGCCGTCGATGTGGTCGACCTCTGTTGCGAGGTCGCGTTGCAGGGGAGGCAGGGGGGCGCATGCGTCGCACTCGCAGTACGGGTGGTCTTCGAGGTAGCGCGCGCTGGCGTTGATCCAGCGTGTGCCTCGTCCTGCGTTGCGGTGGGGGGGTCTGTCCTGGGTGGCCTGGGCCTGGCATGGGGGGCATCGGCCTTGGGGGGTGAGGGTCGGGCAGCCTGGTGTCGGGCAGACCTGCATGGCCTTGCGTGGGGGCATGGCTGCCTCCTGGCGTGCCGAGGCCCGGCGGCGCGGTGTGCGCGGCCGGGCCTGGTGGTGTGCGTGATCAGCCCTTGGGGTCGGGGCAGTTCATGAGGATGGCGGGCCAGGTGTCGCCCTTGATGCGGCCGCCGGTGTAGGTGTCGGAGGCCTGCTGGTCCTTGGCCCACTCGCCCATGCAGACGTACACCTTGTCGGTGTCGCTGCGGATGACGGTGATGCTGTAGTTCAGCGGGCCGTTGATGCTCTTGGCGTAGTCGTGGATGGCGGCCTTGGCCTGGTCGACGGTGGCGTCGAGGACGATCAGGTCGACGCTGCCGGTCTTCGTCTTCTCGGTCTTGTTGGCGACGGTGTAGGCCGGCGGCTTCGGTGTGTCCACGTTCTTCGCCTCCTGGTCGTCGCTGCTGCCGCAGCCGGTGAGGGTGGCGAGCAGGCCAGCTGCGGTGAGCGTGGCGAGAGTGGTTCTGGTGCGCATGGTCCCCCCAGGACGTTGCGTGATGAGGGGGTCATCATCGGGCATTGGGGGTGTTGGTGTCCGGGATACGACGAAGGCCCCGTCCGTGAGGAGCGAGGCCTTGGGGCGTTGGCGGTAGGTGGGCACGCCGAACGCCCCTTGAGTGTTACACCCGGTGATCGTGCGCGTCAAGCGGCGTTGACAGTGGTGGTGGTGAGTTCGTCGAGGTCGACGAGGGTGCGTCCGGCTCGGTCGTGGCCGTGGTGGGTGATCTTGCCTCGGTGGAGCCAGACGCGGAGGGTGCCGGGGCGGATGCCGGTCGCTGCGTGGGCGGCGTAGAGGTCGACGAGGGTCATGGGCTCAGTGTGCTCTACGGCCGCCAGTCGCCCCGGTAGTCGGGGTGGTCGGCGTAGGGCAGGGCGAGCAGGCGCAGCACGTCGGCGCGTACTGCCCATTCAAGTCCCAGGGTTGTGGAGGTAGTGCTGGCCATCTTGGCCTCGTACCGGCGCATGAAGGTCTCGATCATCCGCCGCTTGGCGTCGACCTCGGCGAGGACGCGGGCCGGGTCATGGCGGGCGATGTGCTCAGCGAGGTCGGCGTCGAACTCCGTGGTGGCCCTCAGGCCGCCCAGCTCGGCCGAGAGCACGAGGTACTTGGTGCCCCATAGGTGGTCTGCCGTCTCGATCTGCTCGTAGCCGACGGCGCGGGCCGCCTGCTCGTCTTCGTCGAGGCGGTCACGAAGGAACTGCACGAGGTCGTCCATGGGGTCATCCTCTCGTGGGTGAGGCCCCGGTCGTCGTCATGACGGCCGGGGCCTCGGTCCCGTAGCGCGGCAGCCAGCTCGCGATCCGGATGGGTGGTGCTGATGGGCTCAGGCTACTGCGGGGGTGTGACAGTCAGTGGCCGCAGCCGGTGGTCCACCAGCCGCACTTGGCGCAGTACGTGTTGCGGAGCAGGGTCCAGATCATCGGGTGGCCTCCTGTCGGGCGGGGGTGACGGTGATGTGAGCCCCTCCCGCGTGGGACTCCACGCGGACGTTGTTGGTGTTGGTGTTGGCGGCCTGACCTGCGGCAACAACATCGGAAGGGGTCGGGGGAGTGGCGGGGAGCGGGGGCAGGTCGTCGCGGTGGATGCCCGGCCCGTTGCCCGCCGGGGTGCGGACGCCGGGGCGGATGGGGATCTCGCAGTCGTTGAGGAGCTCCCGTACGTCCTTGGTGGTCCACCCGGCTGGCGCGAGCTGTTCGAGGTGGTCGCGGACCGCGGTGAGGAGGACGCCCTTCGCGTCGCCGACGAGGGCCCGGATGAGGGCGGTGATGTCGTCGGCGGTCATCTCCACCGTGTCGTCGTCGGACTCGTCTCCCGCTTCGGCTTGTCGTCCAGCACGCCACCCGGCGACCGCCCACCACCCGGTGAGCGGCCACAGGAGGCCTGGGGAGCCGTAGGCCATGGAGCTGACGAACAGGCCGGTGCAGGCGGACCCGGCTACGCGGGCGGCGGTCTGCCGCCACTCCCCCGGGGTGAGCCACTGGCCGTAGGTGCGGAGCAGGTGGTTGGACCCGGTGACGGTGCGCCGGCAGTGCCGGTCCAGGGCGCTCACAGGATCGTTCCCGTCCACCAGCCACCGGCGATGTTCACGGTGTTGGCGAGGGGCAGGGCCATCATTCCGGCGACGCCGCCGTTGAGGCCGAGGCAGATTCCGCAGAGCACGCCGAGGGCGACCTGTAGACGGGGGAACTTCTTCGACCAGCGCCAGGCGCCGCCGATAAGGGCGGTGGCGATGAGGACGATGGCGTAGCCGCCGTTGGTGAGGGCGATCTGTCGGGCGCGGGACACCATGGGTGCTTCACCACCGACGCCCCAGATGAGAGCCATGTCGCCGAGCCCGTTGGCGCCCCAGAGTGCGAAGCCCGCGATGGCGGCGACGATGCCTCCAGCGCACAGGATGATCAGCATGCCGTAGAGGGTGCCGAGGGCGAACGGGATCAAGGCCTTCAGGGAGCGGCCACCGCCGCCGTCATCACCCTTGCCCTTTCCCTTGGAGCCTTTCAGCCACCAGCGTTGGAGGACGAGGATGAGGATGATGCTGCCGATAACGGCGCCGCCGAGGCTGACGCCGGCTGGTGCGAGGTTCATGGGGTCCTCAGTGGAGGATGGCCAGCCCGAGGGCGGCGATGGTGAGTACGAGGGCGACGGTCCCGGTGACGGGTGGGACGGCGTCGGCGGCCACGTAGGCCAGACCGAGCAGCGCTGAGACAGCTGCGAGCGCGCAGAGCAGGCCGAAGAGGGCCATGAGACGGGTGGGGGTCTCAGCCTGCGGCGGGGAGTGTCTCGGGGTCGTAGAGGTTGCCCAGCGAGGGGTCTACGAGGGCGGGGCGGATCTTGCCGCGCTGCTTCCAGGTGCCGACGGTGCTGGGGCTGACGTGGAAGCGGTCGGCGACTTCGCCGGTGGTGAGGAAGCGGGGCGGCTCAGCCGTCTCGTCGTGCTGCTCGGTCGGCTCGGGCTCCGACTCGGCGGGCTCAGCGTCCTTCTCGTCCTGCTCGGGCTCGGTGGCGGGCTGCTCGGGGGCCTGCTCGGCCGGAACGGGGGTCGCGGCCTTGATGGGGGTGGCGGCGAGGTGGAGCAGGTGGCCGAGGACGAGCGGCGGGACGCATGAGACGGCGACGACGAGCCACAGGGGGGTGCGGGGCTCGCTGCTGAGATGCCCGGTGACGAACATGTGGCTGACGGGCTGGGCGGCCATGGCGGCACCGAGCGAGAGGATCGCTCCGGCGACGGCGGACTTCTGCCCGGGGGCGCCGGCGGGGCGGGCGCTGGCGACGGCGGCGGCGATCCCGGCGTAGGCGGCGAGGACTCCGGCCATGCCCCATGCGAGGCGGTCGTCCCATCCGGCGAGGACGGCGAGGTGGTGTTCGCCGGGTGCGCACATGATGAGGACGACGACGGCGACGATGGGTCGGCCGGCGGCGGTGAAGGCGCGGACCCACCAGGGGGTGCGAGCAAGGGGCTGAGCAAGGACGGCACCGGGGTTGTCACGGCGCGTGAGGTGCGAGATACGATCACGGATAGCCACGGCGAGATCTCCAGGTCTCTCGGTGGTGAGGCTCTCGTCCGGTGTTGGTAGCACTGGGCGGGGGCCGCTTTTTTGTGTTCTAACGCGGGACTATAGCACGGTAGTTGATGCTTCGTCACGGTTTGTGAGGGCTGAGCTAGTGGGGTAGCTCAGCCGAGCCAGGGGTGAGTCAGGCGGCGATAAAGAGCTGCGGAAGGGCCATGACCCGTTGCCAACCTTCGGGGTCCGCAACCTGCCCCGTGCTCGGCCTGTCTCGCGCGTAGTCGGCTGAGATGGCGTTCCGCCAAACGGTGGCCCGCCTCAGTTCGTCGCCCTGCTGCCACACCACGTGGCAGTGGTCGGGCCACAAGCCGAAGCCGCGGTCTCGCGCAGGCTGCCTGCAAGCGTTGTTGGGGCAGTGGTTGATCCGCCCCCACGGAACAGCCGTGGAAGCCATCCGCTGCTCTTGCAGCTGCCGGTAGACCGCGAGGGTGACCTGCTTGCTTCCGATCGTGAGGGTCTTCACGGCCACGGTAGCTGTGGTGATCGTGGCGTTCTGTGGTGTGAGCCGCATGGTCACTGGGGTCCGTCCTTGCTGTCTGGTGGCGTGCTGGTCGGTAGGTCAACCTGCTGGCCGTTGATGTGGTGGCGGTACCAGCCGGGGATTCCGGGGATCGCGATGGGCGGCCACCCGGGTGTTGCCCGGATCCTGTGCTGCTCGCTCATGCGGCAACGCGTTCGTCTGCGTCGATGAGCTGCTTGAGCCCGGCCCACAGTGCGGGTGGGTACGACGCCGTGCACCACGGGCAGCTCACGACTGTCTCGCCGGGCTGGAGGGTGAGCACGGCTCCGCAGATGGTGCTGTCGGGGTGGGCGGCGGGGCAGTGGCCGATGCGCCGGCCGCGGGGTCGGGGGTCGGGGTCGACGACGGACGCGGCCGCGCGGTGGAGGTCGTTGACCTCCTGGGCGAGGTCTCCGGCGGCGGGCCAGGATACGGCGATCCACGGCATGTGGGCGAGGAGCCCGGCGACGGCGGTGTGGAGGCGCGTGAGCGTGTCTCCGGCGAGTTGGGGGGCTGGGAGGTGCCGGTCGTCGTGTACGGCTCCCAGCCAGCCGCACACGGTCTCGAACTCGCTGCGGAGGTCGAGGACGTCGACGCGGAGCGGGAGCGGAGCGGGCCCGCCCTTCCCGGCGCGGCCCTGCCCGCTGGCCGATCCGGGGGTGAGGTGCCCGGCGAGCTCGGCGTACATCCGGGGCAGCTGGTGGAGTTGGTCGGTGAGTCGGGTGGTGCAGGGGATGCAGAGGGTGCTGCCGGTGGGGTCGGGGGTGTGGCAGTGGGTGCAGGTGGTGTCCATCGCGGCGGGCTCCTCGTGCGGGGTGGGGCGGGTGCGGGTGGTGGTCAGGCGGTGGCTGCGCGCTGGGTGGCGCGTGCGGCCTGGCAGCGGGGGTACGGGCAGCCGGCCACCGGGGGTTGGTGGTGGGTGTTGCAGACGGCGAGCTGGTCGGTGCACTGGGCGGCGACGAGGTGGCCGACGAGCTCCCGGAGCCGGTCGGCCTCGGCGGGGAGAAGGACGTTGCGGGTGGCCCGGTCGACGAGGTGGTCTAGCTCGGTGGCCATGTCGTGGGTCCTTCCGGGTTCGGGGTGGCCGCCGGGTGGGGCGGCCACAGGGGCAGGGGCGTCAGACGGCGGGGGTGGTCGGCGCGGTGCGGCTGTCGAGGTCGTGGACCCAGGCGGCGCAGACGGCGGCGATCTGGACCAGCTCGGTGCGGAGCTTGGCCGGGTCAGGCTCGGCGAGCGCTTCGTAGACCTCCTCCAGCAGGACCCCGTCCCACGCGGTGTGGGTGTGGAGTTCGCCGTCCTTGTCAGCGCAGTGCGCGAGGCACCGGCCGCTGTTGCTCGGCGTGGCGCGTTCGGAGTTGACCTGCTTCCAGATGTCGGCGCGCTGGGCGTAGTAGGGGTGGGTGACGGCGGGGATGTCGCGGGGCTCGATGTCGGGGTGGTGCTGTTCGCCGAACTTGGCGAGCTGGCGGGTGCGTTCGGCGTCGACCTCCTCGGCGAACTGCTTCACGCCGGGGTTGGTGAAGAGGGTGGGGTACATGGGGCGCTCCTTGTCGTGCCGCGTGATGGCGGCTGTGTCGTCGTGGGCGGTGCCGGTGTGGCGGTGGTGTGGCCGTGTACGCCCGTGTGTGGGGTGGTGGCGGGTGCGGTGGCCCTCCCGGAGGACGAGGACGGTGACGGCCACCAGGGCGGCGAGGAGCACGGCGTGCGGGGCCAAGGCGGCGGCGCTCACGGGGTGGGCTCCTCGGGTACGGCAGGGGTGGTGGGCTGGTGCTCGTGCTGGCAGTCGCCGTCGTGGTCGTCGAGGTACCTGACGCACTGTCCGTACAGCACGTCGGTGTGCGCGCAGCGGATGCGCGGCGCAGGCTGCCGTACCCCGGAGGCGTCGAGCTTCTGCCCGCAGATCCCGCAGTGCGTCCAGGTGCGCCCCGCCTCGTCGTATGCCGGGCGGTCGTCGCCGTCGAGGGCGGTCACCGGCACGTGCTCGTGGGCGGGCGTGCTCTTGGTGGCCAGGCGGCGGAGGTGGTCGGCGACGCGGAGAATGCCGACGTTCTCGGAGACCTGGGCGTCCTTCCGGGGGCCGTAGGCGGGGGTGAACTCGCGGAGGGACTCGGCGATGTCGGCGGCCTCGGTGAGGATCGCGGCCCGGTCGGCAGGCGCGGGCAGGACGGCGGTCCCCGCGAGCGCGTCCCGGAGCGCCGCTGTGCGCTCCGGGTCCAGCTCCACCCAGTACGGCTCACGGCCGGGCCCGGACAGCAGGACGGTGGTGGTGTCGTCGTCGCCGTACATGACGTCGTCGAGGCCCCACCGCAGCTGGACCGGCTCCAGCTCCTCGTCGGCGGCGGTCAGCGGGCACGGGCCGCCGTTGCACGCCCCGCTGGTCCCGCACTCGGGGCACACGCTGGCGCCGAGGAGCTGCCGGGCCACCGCCAGGGCGTGCCGGTTCGTCTGCCGCTCTACCCAGGCGTCCCGCTCGCGCTCCTCGCCAGGCTCAGACCAAACCCCGGCCGCGCCGTGCACCGTGGCGTCGTGCTCCACAGCCGCACGGTCCAGCCAGTCGGCCAGGGCGAGGCCGACCCCGGGGTGCATCAGGGCGATGTACGGCAGGTCGGCGCGCTCGGCCGGGTGGTCCGTGCCGCTCCGGTCCGCAACGATCATGCCGTCGGCGCAGCGAACAACGTGCTCGTCGGTCACCGCCCACGGGCTCGGTGAGGCACGGTGCGCGCGGGTGGCCTCCTCCCGCAGCTTCTCGGCGGCGGCGCGCAGCTGGTCGGCGGGGCGGTCAGGGGTGATGGGCATCAAGGGCTCCTCGGTGGTCGGTACGGTGGTGGGGCGCCCGCCGGCTACGACCCGGCGGGCGCACTACGTGGTCACGCGGCGGTGGCCGCGGTGTGGTGGTGGTCGAGGTACTGCCGGCCGATCCACTCCGTGTACGCGGGCGGTACCGCCTGGCGGGCCTCCGTCTTGTTCATCCAGGTGCAGCCCATGGCGTCCGCGTAGGCCCGCTCGCCCTTGTGCTCGAACGGCAGCAGCCCCTTGTGGTGCCAGCACGGGGGGAGGAGGTCCCCGCCGCCGCCCCACGAGGTCTCGAAGGCGCGGTGGCGGCGGACGTTGAGGCCAAACTGGGATCCGCACAGCAGGTAGTCGGGTCGGAGGGCACCGCACCACGAGGCCTCGGGGACGTTCTCGATGACCCAGGGGCGGCCGGTGGACTGCATTGCTTCGCGGCCGGCGGGGATGAGGTTCTCGTGGTCGTCGCGGTTGCCGCGCCAGGCGGTGACGCGGGCGAAGTACTGGCAAGGCCAAGACCCGTGGATTAGGTCGAAGTCGGCACCGTGCTCGGTGACGTACTGGACGGCGTCGGCCTGGTGGAAGGTGAAGGGGTAGTTCGGCATCGGGTTGATGTCCACCCCGGTGACGTCGTATCCGGCGAGGTAGTAGCCCATGGACAGGCCACCAGCACCGCAGCAGGCGTCGAGGACGGTGAGCCCGTTGGGAACGCGGGGCGGGAGGGCGGTCACGTCGTTGCTCCGGAGGTCGAGTTGCCCGGGGACGGGCTGCGGTGGGGGTTGGTCGAGGAGGGCGCGGGCCCGGGTCAGGGCGGCCGTCACACGGCGCTCACGGCAGCAGCGTCGACACGGGACGGGTGCGGGCCGGCAAGTCGGTGCCGGGTCTGCCCCTTGCCGGGTCGGGTGCACGGCATGGCGACCGCGGCCCGGCAGGTTTCGACGGGGCAGGCGACTGCGAGGGCGTCGGGGCGGCCTTCGCGGATGGTGGCGATGCGGGCGGCACGCCGGGGCCGGTACGCGGCGAGGACGTCATCGACGGACGGGGGGATGTACCGGCCGAACGCCTTCAGGCGGCGCTCGGCCTCAGCCGCGGCGGGCCCGGAGGTGAGCGCCTTGTGCTCGACAGGGGGCTGCTGGCCGGTGGCAACGGCGCGACGGTGTGCGGCGAGCTGCTCGCGGTAGGCAGCTTCGTTGTCGGGGTCGACGGGCGGGGCGGGGTCGACGTCCCGCTGCATGCGGTCGCGGACCACGGCCTGCCACCGGGTGCTGATGTCGGACGGCTTGATCGGGTACGGGCTGCGGGCGTAGTGGATGCCGACGGCCTGCATGGCGAACTGGACGGGCACGTCGGCGAGGACGGTGGCCCAGAGCGCGGCGAGGCCGGCGACTTCCTTCGGGTCCTCGGGGAGGACGCGGGGGTCGGCGTACGACACCTGCTTGAGGAGCTGGGGGATCTGGTCGGGGGTCACTGCTGGCCTCCAGCGCGGAGCTGTTCGGTGAGCTGGTCGAGGACGTCGCGGCTGGCCTGGCGTCGGGCTGCCTGCGGTGTGGCCGGTGCGGTGGGGGTGCCGACGGTGCGGAGCGCGGGCCGGTTGCCGGGTTCGGGCATGGGCGGGAGTTCGGCCCAGCCGTTGAGGAAGTACTTCGCGGACTCCACTGAGGTGCGGGCGGCGACCTTGGTGGCGTGGTCGACCATCGCGGGGATGCCGCGGTCGGCGATGAGGGCGAGGAGGGGGAACCACTCGTTGCCGCGGAAGGGCCAGCGGACGATGACGCCGGCGGCGGTGAGGTGGTCGACGAGGGGTCGGGCCTGGTCGGGGATCCCGCTCGCGTGCGTCCTGCTTGCTAGCTCCTTCTCCGTAGGAGAAGGAGTAGGGGAGGGGGCAGGGGACGGGGTGCCGTTACTAACGCCGTTACGAAATGCGTTGACCTGCGATGACGATCGATTCTCGGCACCGTTTCGAAGCGCCGTCGTGTCGCCGTCGTGCTGCGTTCGTGTCGCCGTCGTGCTGTTTCCCTGCGAAGAAGCCCCACCCGTAACGGCGTTACGGGCAGCCTCCCGCTCCTCCCTCTTCCGCTCGCGCCACGCCTTCTGCCGCTCGGCGTTGCTCTTCCGCTCGGCCTGGACCTTGGCCCGGTCGGGGTTGTATTCGAGGTAGTCGTGGATCATCCAGCCGCCGCCATCGGCCGGGTCCCACAGGCCTGCGTCCTCGAGCTCCTTCGCGACCGCCTTCAGACCGCGGACGCGGGCGATGAAGGGGAGTTCGCGGGTGAGGATGCGGCCCTCGGTGAGGTTCTCGGAGGACCAGCAGAGGCCGGAGACGTACAGCCGGAATGCCCGGTCGGACAGGAGCGCGACCTTGCGGTGCGTCGGGAACCGGTCGTCGAGCTTGACCCAGGGCATGTGCGGCTTCTCTCGGTTGCGGTGGTGCGGGTGGTGGCCCGGGGCGCGGCGGCCCCGGGCCGAGGGGTCAGGCGGCGGCGTGTGCGTCTCGCGTGGCCTGGTCGACGAGGTGGCGGACACACCTGCCGACCTCGCAGCCCTTGTAGATCCGGCCCACCGGCGCGCCCTTGCGGGTGGCTCGCCAGGCGACCTGGTTCGGCGTGAGCCGGTTCGATCCGATCCGCACTTCGGAGCCGCCGTGCCACAGGACGTGGGCGCCGTCCTTCTCCGTGAGCGACTGGTACGCGTCGGTGATCGACGGGAAGGCCTGGATGGGGGTGCGCTTCTTCGGGAGGCGGCCGAGGCGGCGGATGCTGGCCCGCTCCTGCTCGGACAGTCCGCCCCAGACGCCGGAGTCCTGCCGGGTTTCGGTGGCCCACTGGAGGCAGGTGGCCATGACGGGGCAGCGGCGGCAGATCCGCTTGGCCTCCCGCTCGTCGGCCATGGACACGGCGTCGGTGCCCTTCGGGAACCACAGTTCCGGGTCGGGGTGGCTGCGGCAGAGAGCACCGTCGCGCCAGTCGGCCGAGCGATCGCCGGTGTCGGGGGCGGTGTGGCTGACCGTCGCGTGAAACGTGGGGATCACAGGGCACCTCCGAAGATGCTGTTCATCTGGGACTGGAGCTGCTCGCGCATCGGCCGGTCTTCCAGGTGCGCCGGAGCGACACACTGCGGATAGCCGCAGCCGGGCTTGGCGTGGCCGATCGGCTTGCGCCCGTGGTGCATCTGGAACGCCACCTGGTACGCGGACGGGTGCTTGCCCTGCCGGCCGAGCCGCGGTACCCCGTTGGCGTGGTGTCCGGCCCAGCGGAGGTGTCCGCCGTCGATGGGCTCGGTGCGGGCGTAGAACTCGGTCTCGATGGGGCGGAGGATGTGGCCGCCGCGCTTGGGGGTGGGCAGGCGGAGCGCGATCCGGTGGGCGGTGACGGTCTTGTAGCCGACGTGGAGGGTGCGCATGATGTCCTGCTGCGTGGCGCCGTTGCGGAGCATGTCGGCGATGTCGGTGCGGATCTTCACGAGGACACCTCCGTGCGGGGCTTGTCGCTGCGGCGGGTCTGCCAGCTCGCGCCGTGTGCCAGCGACGGGTTGTCGAGGCCGACGGCGTGGTCGTACGCGGCCTGCACCTGGCGGGCCCGGCGCTCGGCGGCGGCGTACGCCGCCCGGAGGGTCACGACCGCGCGGACCAGGCGGGTGATCCGCTGCCGGTACACCACGGCGTCCCGGATGCGGGCGAGACGGACGCGGGTCAGGGTCTCGTCGGCCGTGGTGAACTGGCCGGCCGCCGTACGGCTGACGGACCCAGCGGCGCGGGCGGCACGACGGGCTTCGTCGCGCTGCTCCAACACCCGCTCGTAGTCGGCGGCGAGGGCGTTGTACTTCCTGCGGGAGACGGGCATCACGCACCCGCCTTCGCGCCGGTGATCTCGTCGGTGGTCACGCGCGGGGCGGGGAACTCCTCGTCCTTGGTGACCTCGCCGCGCTGGATCGACTGGAAGATGACCTGCAACTGGCCGAGGTCGACGTCGGTCCACTTGTCCGACTTGCGGCCGAGCTTGGTCTCGATCTGGTCGGCGGTGATGCCGATGCCCTCGAACGAGCCGATCGCCTGGGCGATGCGCTGCGGGCGGGGGACGTCCCCGGCTCCGTTGGCGAGGGTATTGGCGCAGGCGGTCTTGGCCTGCTCGATGTACCAGACGGGCAGCACCGTGAAGATCATTTCCCGGAGGCGGCGGGCACCGTTGTTGGCGTTGTTCTCGTACACGTCCCGGAAGTCCGCGAGCTTCTCGGCCTTGCCCTTCGCCCAACGGGCGTGCGGCACGATGAACGTCGTCGACGAGCGCTCGTTGGACTCCATGTCCCAGGCCCACGCCTGCATCTCCGACTCGCCGTACTCCTCGTCACGGCGCAGCTCGGCAACCCCGAACTGGATGTTGCCCCAGCAGCGGGCCAGCTCCTTCGCGAGCTGGATCGTCTCGCCCGACACGTTCGACGTGCCGCGCGGGAACCGGAAGAACGCCCGCTGCGCCAGCTCCTGCTGGGCGCACGCCGTCTGCATCTTCGCGATGCACACCGCCTCGTTCCGGGGGAACTGCCGGGCCACGAGGACCGCGGCCTGAACCTCGGCGACCGCGCGGGACTGCTCCACGGCGGTGCCCTGCCCGACCCGCGACGGTGCCGTGGCGGGGGTCATGCGCTCGATCTCCTGGTAGCTCACAGGTACTCCTCTTCGTCCCGACGCTCGGCGTACGGGGGCAGGGACAGGTACTCGATGGCGTCGGAGTAGCCAGGCCAGTAGCCGGTCTCCGTGCACTCGGCGAAGGTGGTGATGGCGCGGCGGTTCTTCGCCGCCGCGATGCGGTACGCGGGCATGTCCGGCTCGAACACGGTGATCAGGTACGGGGCGGTCTTCTCCTGGCAGACGAAGACGAACGCCGTGTCCTCACCGCCGAGCTGGGCGGCGAGTGCGGCGGACCGGTACCAGTCGGCCTGCTGGTGGTAGCCGTACTCGTGCACGGCCTTGGCCAGTGCGCCCGGCTCGGCGGACCGGCACGTCTTGTAGTCGGGGATGATCAGCCGCCCGGTACGCGGGTCGGGCAGCCAGTCGAACCGGGCCCGGCGGCGAACGTCGGATCGCTCGTCGTCCCAGAACACCGACACCTCCGGCCGGCCCGAGCCCGGCGCGAACAGGGCGCTGGCGACGGGGTGTCGGCGGATCGCGTCGGCCATGGCGTGGACCTGGTCGTACTCGGCGGCGAGGAGCGCGACACCACCGGCGGCTTCCACCTCGATGCGTTCCTCGCGGGCGGCCTTGGTGCGCCAGTCGTTCGCCTCGATGGCGACGAGGTCGGGGCCGTCTCCGAGGACGACGCGGTGGGCGGCGGTCCCGAAGTCCCATACGGCCTTGCGGGGGCGGGGGTGGTCCTGCTCGTACCGGAACCGGGCCGGGCACGACGGAGAGAGAAGCGACCGGGCGCCGGACGAGGAGAGCGACGTGCGGTCGCCGTGGTACGTGTCGATCGGGAGGTCGGGGTACAGGCCGGGAGCGATCCCGGCGGCCGGGGCCGAAGCCCCGGCCAGCGCGGTGTCGGTCATCGGTTCAGCCCCCGCAGCGTCTCCTCGATCTCGTCGCGGGCGGTGTCGAGCTTCTCGGTGAGCCGCTCGACCTCCCGCGTCAGCTCGTTGCGCTCGTCGGTGAGCTGGGCGACCTGGTTCGCGAGCTCGTCGTTCTGCTCGCTCAGGGTGTCGATCTGGTCTTCGAGGTCGGCGCTCATGTGGTGGCTCCGGTGCGGTAGGTGCGGCGCCCGCCGGTGTCGTGGGCGGTGACGATCCCGGCGGCGGTGAGGGCCCGCATGTCCTTGCGGGCGGTGTTGCGGTGCGCGGCGAACGGGCTGTCGCTGAGCGCCATGGCGGCGGTCTGCGTCGTGTACGTCCCGGGGTGCGCGGCCAGGTACGCGGCCAGCCACTCCCGCCGGGTGACCGTCTCGGTACTCACGCGATCACCCCGTACAGGGCGTTCGCTCCGGCGATGAGCCCGGCCCACAGGGCGAGGCTGATCGGGAGAGCGATGAGGAGGCAGGACACCCCGGCACGGGGGGCTTGGTCGAAGCTGGCCCGCTCGCCCAACTCGCGCTGGGAGTGGCCGACACCGTCGGCGCGGGGGCGGCGGTGGGGACCGCCGAACGTGTCAGCCACGGGGAGCCTCCTGCGGGTGGTTGATACCGACGAGCGCGTGCAGGTCCCAGTCGTCCTCGCCGTACGCGTACGGCTCCCACACGCCCTTGAAGCGACGCCAGCCCAGCGCGGTGCGCTCGCCGTCCTCGGGGTGGGCGGTGACCGTGTCGCAGCGGAACGCCCAGTCGTATGCCGGGTTGGTCTCGGAGTAGGTGTGGCCGGGCTCGTAGAAGTCACCCATGAACGTGGCCGCCCTTCGCGTGGTTGAAGCGGTGGACCCGGCGGCCCGGGTCGGAGTCGTCGCAGATCAGCAGCCCCTCGCCGACGAGCTGCGCGAGATCCTGGCGGGCCTTGCCACGCCAGTCACCGGGGCCGAACTTGGCGACGTACAGGTGCTGGACCATGCGGGTCGTGATGTCCCCGACGTGATCGCGGACCAGCGCACGGAGCACCATCAGGCGGGCCTCGGCCGTGGTCCTCACGACGTCACCTCGGGGAGGTCCCGGCCCAGCGCGTACGACTGGTGCAGCGGGGAGTCGTGCGGGTCCTCGGCAACGGTGCGGTCGCGGAGCATCCGGCGGGCCGCCTCGGCACCTGGACGCAGGTCACGGCAGCTGACCGGGGGCAGCTCGTCGTCCTCGTCGTCGTGGGTGAGGACCCAGCGCTTCGCCTTCAGGTCCCACTCGATGTGCTCGTCACTGAACGGGGCGCTGATGTGCCCGTCCGGCTCGACGTGGAAGATCACGTCCGCGTCGACCAGGGCGTTGAGCCCGGCCACCGCTCGCTCCCACGGGGAGGACGCCGACTCCGGGGACTGGAGCAGCCCCGCCGCCTCCAACGCCGCCGCGATACCCGCCGCCGTCTGCCGCTGCTTCTGCGCCGCCAGAACCACCCCGGCCGCCGCGTTCACCCGACGGGCGTTCACGCCGACACCGCCGACTCGGCCAGGTCGTACGCTGTGACCTCGTCAGCCGACGCGAACCCCGTCAGCCGAACCCGCACGTCGTCCACAACACCGTCGACCACCACCCACGACGTCTCGTCCCGGTTCCGCGGCATCGGCACCTCCAGCCCCAACGCCACACGCCACACCTCGAACCCGGGCAGATCGTCGTGCAGCGAGATCTCCAGCCGCTCCGCGTAGATCGGCGACAGGTGGAACTCGGCGGCCGGCAGGTAGCTGTTCTCCCGATGGAGGTAGGCCAGCAGCAGGACAGGGGAGCCCTGCGCCTGCAAGGTAAGGTTGTGCTTCACGGTGTCCTCGATTTCTCTGGTTGGTGAGGGTGCCGAGGGGTCGTCCGGATAGCCGTCCGGGCCGGCCCCGTCTTCATGTGGTGGGTCAGGCGGCGGCGCGCTGCGCCAGCGGGTCCGCCGCGAACCTCGCGGCCATCCACGCCTCCACCACCGCGCGGTCGTACAAGACGCCCTGTCCGAGCCGCACACCGGCCGGGCCCTGCCCGCGGTGCCGCATGATCCGGACAGCGTTAGGCGTCATCCGCAGTTCGGCGGCGAGTTCCTTCGTGGTCATGAAGCGCGAGGCGGTGTTCGTCACGCTCATCGTTGGGCTCCGTTCGGTCTCGTTCGATGTCGCTGATCCGGCATCCGATGATGTTCGCGATGCGGGCCATGACCTCGGGCTGCGCGCCCTTAAGTCCTCGCTCGATGCGGGACAGGTGCGTGTGGCTGATTCCGGCGGCGGCGGCGAATTTACGCAGGCCGTAGCCGCGGTGTTCGCGCTGCCTCCGGATTTCTGTTCCGTCTGGCTGCACACCGAGAACGATACGTAACGAAGCCCAACGACGCAAGCTGAAACGCAGGGACAGTTGACGAGCCCTGACGTGTGCAGGGCGCGTGAAGGTTCGCTCTGTGCGACCCCAAGGTGGCTGGATGCGCCGTGGCACTAAGGGCCGCCTACCTCTAATCTGGTGCCCAACGGTGCCTATCGGTGCCCGCCGATAGGTGTCGACTACAAACGGAAGGCCACCCCCATGAACCGCGACCCACACGCATGGGCCCGGCTCGGCCACCTGCTCAAGCAAGCCCGCCTCGCCCGCGGCCTCAAGCAGGGCGACGTCGCCGACCTCGCAGGCGTCAGCCTCGCCAGCGTCCAATCAGCAGAAGCTGGCACCGTCCCGAAAGCCCGCATGCCCATCACGCTGGGCCCCATCGCCACGGCGCTCGGATGGAAGGCGGGGGCCATCGAGGAGGTACTCGCCGGCGGCGAGCCGACCGTGGGCGCGCCCGCCGATGAGTGGCGGGACGTCTCGGTACAGCGGCAGGTGGACGAGGAGGTCGCGGAGGGGATCGTTACCAGCGCCATGGTCCGAGCGACGGAGAACGCCACCCCGGCAGAAATCCGTGAGGCAACGCGGCTGATCCTGGACGCCTTCCGTCGCCAAGGCCTGATTGCCGAGACGAATGGCGTGCAACCTTCAACAAAAAGTACGAACCCATAGTCACCAAGTGGTCACACGGCATATTCTCACTGGTCCCCGGAGCCTGCCGCTCCGGACGAGAACGGGGACCCTCATGCCTGAGCCGATCGTGATCTCTGTAGCCCTGGGCCCGCACGTGGCCGCGCTCACCTGCCGCATCGACGGGCGGCCCACCGCCGTCATCAACACTCTGGCCCGCACCGACCCCCGCATCTGCACAGAGGCAGCCATCGCCCTGGTCGGTGCGGGCATGGACGCCGGCCGCACACTGGGAGCCATCCATGGGGTACGTCGCTGACCGCTGGCACAAGACCCGGCCCGGCCCGGACGAGGAAGAGTGCGGGCAGCACAAGGGCATGGTGCCCTCGGCCGCTCACGGGAAGGGCAAGCGGTGGCAGGCCCGGTACGACGCCCCGAACGGACGCGAGGTCACCAGCTTGTGGGCCACCAAGGTCGAGGCCGAGCGGGAGATCAACAAGCAGGAGGCGGCCAAGCAGACCGGGAGCTGGCTGGACCCGAAGGCCGGGCGCGTCACCGTTGAACGGTTTGCCCTCGACACGTGGCTGCCTGCCCAGTCCATCATCGGCCGGTCGGAGACCGAGTACCTGGGTGCGCTGCGGCGCTACTGTTTCCCCGAGTGGGGGCACCGGGAGATTCGATCCATCAAGCCATCCGAGGCCGGCGCCTGGCAGAAGCTCCTCATCAGCAAATACGAACTCAGCGGCACCTACCCGAACCGGGTCGCTCGCTACGTTCGCGGAGTGTTCCGCCTGGCCGTCATCGACCGTGTGATCCCCGTCAGCCCGTTTGAGCAGATCTCGGCTCCCGCCCTGGACGAGACCGCAGTCCAGCCGCCCGACGTCACCGAAGTGAAGCAGCTCATCGCCGCCGCCAACATCGACCGGTGGCGCACCATGCTGGAGGTCACCGCCCTCACCGGCCTCCGCTCCGGGGAGATCCGCGGCCTGCGCCTCGCGCGCGTCGACTTCCTGCGGCGCACGATGCTCGTCGACCAACAGCTCGTGCACGAAAAGGGGAAGGGGATGTACTTCGACGAGCTCAAGACGGGCGCCGGGCTCCGCACCCTCCCCCTGAACAAGCGGGTTGTCGACGTGCTCGCCGCGTACATCGAGCGGCACCCGGTACCCACCGCCGGGCCCGGGGCCGGGCTCATCTTCACCATGCCGGCCGCCGGGCTGATCGGGGAGTCGACGATCGCCTTCGCCCTGAAGGCGATCTGCAAGAAGGCAGGGCTGGGCCCGCGGCACTGGCACGAGCTGCGCCACCACTACGCCTCGGTGCTCATCGCGGGCGGGGAGAACCCGAAGGTTGTGCAGAAGCGGCTCGGGCACAAGGACGTCATGACCACGCTCCGCACGTACGCGCACCTGTTTGCGGAGGCGGAGGAGCGGACGCGCGATGTTCTGGATGCGGCGTGGGCCGAGCCGGGTGAGACTGGCGGAACGGAATCCTCTGGGACGGGCGGAAGGATTCCGGAATCCCGGTCTGGATCTGGGGTAGTCGCCCAGCTCAGGGCGTAGTCCGCGACATCACGCGTGGATGTTCCAGGCGGAAAGCGCTTGACCGGCGCCCGAAGGGCGTCCGAGTGATCTGAGCAACCCGAGTGACCCGCATGACCCACGCATGACCCGCATGATCCGTGCGATCTGCGTGATCCGAGTGAAAGGGAGCGACATCGTGAGTGGTGACAGCGCCATGGACAAGCTCAAGGGCAAGGGCAAGGAAGCGGTCGGCAAGCTGACCGGCGACCACCGCAAGGAGGCCGAGGGCAAGACCGATCAGGCCAAGGGCCGGGCCAAGGACGCGGTGGACGAGGCCGGTGACAAGGTGAAGGGAGTCAAGGACTCTCTCGGTGGTGACGACGACCGGTAGTCCTGCGGCCTTCTCGGCGCCTGCCCCAGGGTTCGAGTGAGTCGAAGTGCCCCCGCCGAATCGGCGGGGGCACTCCTGTGTGGGTGGCTCCTCGGCCGGACGTTCTGGATGCACCGCCGCCGCTGCCGGGGGAAACTGCCGGAAAGGACGTCGGCCGCGGGAGGCAGCGATGGAACGGCGTTGGGTGCCGGCGCTGGTCCTCGGCGGGTTGTGGTGGTGGGCGGTGCTCCGGCTGGTGCTGCATCCGGAACAGGCGGGGCTGGTGGAGGGCGCGGTGGCGGCGGGCGGCTGGGGGCTGAGCCTGCTGCCGGTGCACGTCGCGTCGATCGTGCCGGTGGGTCCGGTGAGTCCGGTGAGTCCGGTGGGGTCTTCGGCTGGGTGGTGGCCTACCAGGGCATGGCGACGCCGCCGTTCGGCCGGAGGATCTGACCGGTCATGAAGGCCGAGGCGTCCGAGGCCAGGTGCAGCACGGTATGGGCGACGTCCTCCGGTTCGCCGACCCGGCCCAGCGGGGAGATCCGGGCCATCGTCGCCTCCGCCCGGTGCTGACCGGCGGCATCGTGCCGGTCGGTCATCGGCGTACGGATCCAGCCGGGCGCGACGGCGTTCACCCGTATGGCGTGAGGCCCCAGCTCCGTGGCGAGCGTCTTGGTGAGCTGCACCACGGCGGCCTTCGCGACGCTGTAGCAGAGCAGACCCGCGCTCGCGGAGTCCACGGCACCGGACGCCATCGTGATCAGGGAGCCGGGCGCGGAGCGGGCCGTCATGGAGCGGGCCACTTCCTGGCAGGCGTACAGCACCCCCTTGAAATTGACCGCCAGCACCCGGTCCAGATCCTCGTCCGCCGTCTCCAGCACGCTGCTCGTGTGCATGACCCCGGCCACGGCGACCAGGATGTCGAGATGCCCGGCCGCGCCGACGGCGGCCCGGACCTGGTCGCGGTCGGTGACATCGAGGCGGTGGGTCCGGGCGCTGCCGCCCGCGTCGGTGATCAGGTCGTACGTGCGGCGCAGCCCCGTCTCGTCACGGTCCGCGCAGTGCACCGTGGCTCCGGCCTCCGCGAGCAGCAGGGCGCTCGCCCGCCCGATACCGCTCGCCGCACCGGTGATGAACGCGGCGCGGCCCGTGAGGTCGTACGCGGAGAGGGACATGACGGGACCGTACGACCGGATCTGACGGGGCGTCAACCAGGGCGGGGCGTCAACTAGGGGGTCGGGCCTGATTGGCAGCCGGGGCACCAGTAGGTGGGCCGGTCGTCCTGGTCGGCGAGACGGATCGGGGCGCCGCAGCGCGGACAGGGGCGGCGGGCGCGCCCGTAGACGTACAGCCGCTCCTGTACGCGAACGGCTGCCCGGATGGGATGGGTAGACGGGGCAGACGGGGCAGACGGGTCCGGCGGGGCCGGTGGGGTGCGGAGTTCGGAGGTGATGGTCGTGGTGCGGGTGGGGCGGTCGCGGTTGGCGTGCAGCAGGCGCTCGGCCAGGGTGACGAGCCGGAGGAGTACGCCGTCGGGGAGGGCGCCCACGGGGAGCCAGGGGGTGACGCGGGCCAGGAAGCACAGCTCGCACTTGTAGACATTGCCGATGCCCGCCAGATTGCGCTGGTCCAGGAGAGCCTCGCCGAGGGGGCGCTCCGGTGCGGCGAGCAGTCGGTCCAGGGCGAGGCCGGGGTCCCAGTCGGGGCCCAGCAGGTCCGGGCCCAGGTGGCCCACGGCCCGGCTCTCCTCGCTGGTGCGCAGCAGCTCCAGCACGGGGAGCCGGTAGCCGACCGCGGTGTGCTCCGTGGTGCCGAGGATCGCGCGGATCTGGTGCCCCGGACCGCCCCGCCAGCGCTCGTCCGGGGCGTACACCCGCCAGGAACCGTCCATCCGGAGGTGGCTGTGCAGGGTCAGACCGCCCTCGATCCGGGTCAGCAGGTGCTTGCCGCGCGCGGTGACGTCCAGGACGGTCCGGCCGGTGAGGTCGGCGGTGGCGAATCGAGGGACGCGCAGGTCCGACCGGGTCAGCACCTGCCCCGCCAGTGCCTCGTGCAGCCGGGTGGCGGTCTGCAGGACGGTGTCTCCTTCGGGCATGCCTCCATGATGGCTGCGCCGGGGCGGTTGTGCGCCGGACCCGGGCTCGCCCACGGCCCGGGGCGCGATCCGGCGGCGGTCAGGCGCGCAGGCGCAGGCCTCTGGGGGTGGCGAGGAACCCGGCCGCCTCCAGCGTCCGGCCCAGCGGCGAGGTGAGGGCGGAGACGCCGTTCGTCCGCTCCACCGTCACCGTGCCCAGGGCGCCGGCGCGGGCCGAGGCGGCCAGGGCCTCGGCCGCCGCGCGCAGGGCGGGGGCCTCGGGGTCGGACGGCCAGGCCAGGAGAGTCTTTCCGCCGCGCTCCATGTAGAGCGCCAGCTCGCCGTCGACGAGGACCACCAGCGCCCCCGCCTTGCGGCCCGGCTTGTGCCCGGCGCCGTCCGGGGACTCGGGCCACGGCAGGGCCGCGCCGTACGCGTTGGCCGGGTCGGCGGCGGCGAGCACCAGGGCCTGGGGCGCGGAGTCCGGATCCCGGCGGTCCCGTGCCGTGGACGCCGCCCGCAGCCGGTCCACCGCGCCGTCCATCGCGAACTGGGCGGCCCCGAGGCCCTCGACCACATAGCCGCGCCGCGCCTGCCCGTTGTCCTCGAAGGCGGCCAGGACGCGGTACGTCGTGGAGAAGCCGCCCTCCACCCCCTCGGCCTGCACCGCGCCCCGGGTCACCACACCGTGCCGGTCCAGGAGGGTGCGGGCCAGGGCGTGGGCGCGGTGGGTCCGTTCCGGTTCGACCGGGGGCAGCAGCGACCAGCGGCCCGAGACCGTCGGCGGGCCGGTGCGCGACGCGGGGCGGGCGGCGGCGGTGAGCGAGCCGTAACGCCCGCGCGGGACGCTCCGCCGGGAGCGGTGGGCGGTGGAGCCCGCCGTCCGTCCCGAGCCGAGCAGCGAACGCAGCGGGGCCAGGGTGTCGTTGGTGAGCCGCCCGGACCAGGCCAGGTCCCACAGGGCGTCGGCCAGCTGCTGGTCCGTGCAGTCCGGGTGGGTGGTCGCCCGGACCTGGTCGGCGATCTGGCGGAAGAAGAGGCCGTATCCGCCGGAGAGCGTGGTGAGCGCGGACTCGTGGAGCGCCGACAGCTCCAGCGGGTGCGGCGGAGGCAGGAGCAGCGGCGCACTGTCGGCGAGGTAGAGGGAGACCCAGCCGTCCTTGCCGGGCAGCGCCCCCGCCCCGGCCCAGACGACCTCGCCCGTGGTCGTCAGCTCGTCGAGCATCGCCGGGCTGTAGCCCGAGACGCGGCTCGGCAGGATCAGCTTCTCCAGCGCCGAGGCGGGAACGGGCGCGCCCTGGAGCTGCTCGACGGCACGGGCCAGCCCGTCGATGCCCCGCAGGCTGTGGGAGCCGAAGTGCTGCCACTGCGGGAGGAAGGAGGCGAGGGCCGCGGGCGGCACCGGCTCCAGCTCCTGGCGGAGCGCGGCCAGCGAACGGCGGCGGAGCCGGCGCAGCACCGTGGCGTCGCACCATTCCTGGCCGATGCCCGCCGGATGGAACTCGCCCTGGACGGTCCTGCCGGAGGCCGAGAGGCGTTGCAGCGCGCCGTCGGTGACGGCGGTGCCCAGCCCGAAGCGCTCGGCGGCCCGGGCGGCGGTGAACGGGCCGTGTGTCCGCGCGAAGCGGGCGAGGAGGTCGCCGAGCGGGTCCTTCACCGGCTCGGTGAACGCCTCGGGGACGCCGACCGGAAGCGCGGTGCCCAGGGCGTCGCGCAGTCGGCCCGCGTCCTCGATCGCCGCCCAGTGGTCGGCGCCGGCGATCCGGACCTGGATCGCCCGGCGGGCCGCCGCCAGCTCCGGGGCCCAGGACGGCTCGGCGCCCCGCTCGGCCAGCTCGGCGTCGGTCAGGGGGCCCAGGACGCGCAGGAGGTCCGCGACGCCTTCGACGTCCTTGATCCGCCGGTCCTCGGTGAGCCACTGCAGCTCCCGCTCCAGCTCGGTGAGGACCTCGGGGTCGAGCAGCTCACGCAGCTCCGCCCGGCCCAGCAGCTCGGCGAGGAGATGGGAATCCAGCGAGAGGGCGGCGGCGCGCCGCTCGGCGAGCGGGGAGTCGCCCTCGTACAGGAACTGCGCCACGTAACCGAAGAGGAGCGAGCGGGCGAACGGCGAGGGCTCCTGGGTGGTCACCTCGACCAGCCGGACCCGGCGCGCCTCCAGGTCGCCCATCAGTTCCGTGAGCCCGGGGACGTCGAACACGTCCTGGAGGCATTCGCGGACGGCCTCCAGGACGATCGGGAACGAGCCGAACTCCGAGGCGACCTGGAGGAGCTGGGAGGCCCGCTGGCGCTGCTGCCAGAGCGGGGTCCGCTTGCCGGGGGAGCGCCGGGGCAGCAGCAGGGCGCGCGCGGCGCACTCCCGGAACCGGGCGGCGAACAGCGCCGATCCGCCCACCTGGTCGGTGACGATCTGCTGGACCTCGCCCTGGTCGAAGACGACGTCGGCGGCGGCTACCGGAGGCTGGTCGCTGTCGTACGCCACGCCTCCCGGCGCCGGTCCGCCGTTCCCGGTGTCCGGGGCCGGCGGGGCGTCGAAGTCGAGCAGATCCAGGCCCATCATGTCCGCGTCGGGCAGCCGCAGCACGATGCCGTCGTCGGCGTGCATGACCTGGGCGTCCATGCCGTACCGCTCACCGAGGCGGGCGGAGAGGGCGAGCGCCCACGGCGCGTGCACCTGGGCGCCGAAGGGGGAGTGCACGACCACCCGCCAGTCGCCCAGCTCGTCCCGGAACCGCTCGACCAGGATCGTCCGGTCGTCCGGCACATGGCCGCAGGCCCGGCGCTGCTCGTCGAGGTAGGCCAGGATGTTGTCCGCGGCCCAGGCGTCGAGTCCGGCGGCGAGCAGGCGCAGCCGGGCGTCCTCGTCGGACAGGCCGCCGATCTCACGGAGGAAGGCCCCCAGCGCGCGGCCGAGCTCCAGCGGGCGGCCCAGCTGGTCGCCCTTCCAGAACGGCAGCCGCCCCGGAACGCCCGGGGCGGGCGAGACCAGGACCCGGTCCCGGGTGATGTCCTCGATCCGCCAGGACGTGGTGCCCAGGGTGAAGACGTCGCCGACGCGGGACTCGTAGACCATCTCCTCGTCCAGCTCGCCGACCCGGCCGCCGCCCTTCTTCGGGTCGGCCCCGGCCAGGAAGACCCCGAAGAGCCCCCGGTCGGGGATGGTGCCGCCCGAGGTGACGGCGAGCCGCTGCGCGCCGGGGCGGCCCGTGACCGTACCCCCCACGCGGTCCCACACCACCCGGGGGCGCAGCTCCGCGAAGGCGTCGGAGGGATAGCGTCCGGCGAGCATGTCGAGCACGGCGGTGAACGCCGACTCGGGGAGCGAGGCGAACGGGGCGGCCCGCCGGACCAGGGCCAGCAGATCGTCGGCCTGCCAGCTGTCCAGGGCCACCATGGCGACCAGCTGCTGCGCCAGGACGTCCAGCGGATTGGACGGGATGCGCAGCGCCTCGATGGCCCCTACGCGCATCCGCTCGGTGACGACGGCGGCCTGCACCAGATCGCCGCGGTACTTCGGGAAGACCACGCCGGTGGAGACCGCGCCCACCTGGTGCCCGGCCCGGCCCACCCGCTGGAGGCCGGAGGCCACGGAGGGCGGGGACTCCACCTGGATCACCAGGTCGACCGCGCCCATGTCGATGCCGAGCTCCAGGCTGGAGGTGGCGACCACGGCGGGGAGCCGGCCCGCCTTGAGGTCCTCCTCGACCTGGGCCCGCTGTTCCTTGGAGACCGAGCCGTGGTGCGCGCGGGCCAGCAGGGCCGGGGCGCCCCGGCCCGCCCCGGACTGGGCCATGACCTCCGCCGGGGCGTGGGCCTCCGGCAGGGCGGGGGCCGGGTTGTCGGGGTCGAACGCGGTGCCGGTCGCCCGCTCGTACGCGATCTCGTTCAGCCGGTTGCACAGCCGCTCCGCCAACCGTCGGGAGTTGGCGAAGACGATGGTGGAGCGGTGCGACTGCACGAGATCGGCGATGCGCTCCTCGACATGCGGCCAGATCGAGGGCTTGTCCGCCTGCCCGGAGTCGCCGTCCGTGGCGGGGGAGCCGCCCAGCTCGCCCAGATCCTCGACCGGGACGACGACCGAGAGGTCGAACTCCTTGGTGGACCGGGGCTGGACGATCTCCACCTTGCGCTGCGGCGACAGGAAGCGGGCCACCTCGTCGACCGGCCGGACCGTCGCGGACAGACCGATGCGCCGGGCGGGGCGGGGCAGCAGCTCGTCGAGGCGCTCCAGGGAAAGGGCGAGGTGGGCACCGCGCTTGGTCCCGGCGACCGCGTGCACCTCGTCGAGGATCACCGTCTCGACGCCTGCCAGCGCCTCCCGGGCGGCGGACGTCAGCATCAGGAACAGCGACTCGGGCGTGGTGATCAGAATGTCCGGCGGTCTGGTCACCAGGGAGCGCCGCTCGGCGGGCGGGGTGTCCCCGGACCGGATGCCGACCCGCACCTCCGGCTCCGGCAGCCCCAGGCGCACCGACTCCTGGCGGATGCCGGTCAGCGGCGAGCGGAGGTTGCGCTCGACATCGACCGCGAGGGCCTTGAGCGGGGACACGTACAGCACGCGGCAGCGCTTCTTCGCCTCGGCGGGCGGTGGCTCGGCCGCCAGCCGGTCCAGCGAGGCGAGGAACGCGGCCAGCGTCTTCCCGGAACCGGTCGGCGCGACGACCAGGACGTCGCTGCCCTCGCCGATGGCCCGCCAGGCACCCTCCTGCGCGGCGGTGGGCGCGCTGAAGGCCCCGGCGAACCAACTGCGGGTCGCGGGCGAGAAGGCGTCGAGAGCGGAGCCGGTCATGTCCCCCATCGTGCACCCCGCCACTGACAACCGGCCGGAACGACCGCCCGCGACGGCCCGCTCACCCCGTGGCACACGGCCGGGACCTGCGAGAATGTCCCCATGACGGGAACGGACGGCACGGCGGAATGGGCGCGGCACTGGCAGTACGCCGCCCTGCCCGACCTCGATCTGCTGCGCGCCCGGTACGTCCGCCACACCTTCCCCCGGCACAGTCACGAGGGCTACGTCTTCGGCGCGGTCACCGGTGGGGTGGAGGACGTCGGGCTGCCGGGCGGCACCGTCCACGCGGTCCCCGGCACCGTCGTCATGATCAACCCGGAGGTGCCGCACACCGCCCGCTCCGGGGCGCCCGAGGGCTGGGCGTACGCCACGCTCTACCCGTCGGCCCAGGTCGTCAACGACATCGCGGCCGAGGTGACGTCCCTGCGCGGCACGGTCGGCTTCGCCGAGAACCGGGTGACCGATCCCCACGCGTCCCGGCTGATCACCGAGGTGCACCGCGCGGCGGAGGAGGGCAACGCGCTGGCGGCCGACAGCCTGCTGCGGGTCCTGGTCACCCGGCTCCTCAGTCGGCACGGCAGCCCGTTGCCCGGTCTGACCACGCACGCCGGGGGCGCGAGGCACGCCGTACGCGCCCGCGCCGCGCTGGAGGAGCGCATGGCCGCCCCGCCCACGCTGGAGACGCTCGCCGCCGAGCTGGGCACCGGCCCGTTCGCGCTGCTGAGGGCCTTCAAGAAGGAGTACGGGATGCCGCCCCACACCTGGCTCACCGACGCCCGGGTGCGCAGGGCCCGCCGCCTGCTCGACGCCGGTGTCGCCCCCGCCGCGGCCGCGACCGCCGTCGGCTTCACGGACCAGCCGCACCTCAATCGCCACTTCACCCGGATCGTGGGGGTGCCGCCCGGCGCCTACCAGCGCGAGCGCGGGGTGCTGCGGCCCGGTGCGTGAGAACCCGGTGGCCGGTGGGTGAAAACCCGATGGTGCCGGGAATGGGAACCGGTGGTCGGTGGGTGTGCAAGAACGTGTCGGCGGGTGTGCAAGAACGTACAAGACCAGGCCCGAACGATCCCCGTAGCGTTCCGGGCGTGGCAGAACAGACAGCACCCCCAGAGAGCGCCGGCGCACCCGGTGCCATATCCGCCGGTCCGCCCGGTCCGGCGGCCGAGGCCCGACCCGACAAGCCGGACGCGGCCGTCGTCCGGGACGCGCTCGGTGTCGGCATCGCCGTCGGGCTCTCCGGTTTCGCCTTCGGCGTCACCTCCGCCGGTTCCGGCCTCAGCCTGCTCCAGACCTGCGTCCTGAGTCTTCTCGTCTTCACCGGCGCCTCGCAGTTCGCCCTGGTCGGCGCGCTGGCCGCGGGCGGCAACCCCTACACCGCGGCTGCCGGGGCGTTCTTCCTGGGCGTGCGGAACGCGTTCTACGGTCTGCGGCTCTCCCAGCAGCTCGCCCTTCCCCGTGCGGTACGGCCCTTCGCCGCCCACTGGGTCATCGACGAGACGACCGCGGTCACCCTGCCGCAGCCCACCCGGCGGGCCGCGCGCATCGGCTTCACGGTCACCGGGCTCACCCTGTACGTGCTGTGGAACCTCACCACCCTGGTGGGGGCTCTGGGTGCCGACGCGCTGGGCGACACCGACGCGTGGGGTCTGGACGCGGCGAGTCCCGCGGTGTTCCTCGCGCTGCTCGCGCCGATGCTCAAGAGCACCACCGAACGCGTCACGGCGGGCCTGGCCGTCCTGCTGGCCCTGACGCTGCTGCCCGTTCTGCCGGCGGGCGTGCCCGTCCTGCTGTCGGCGCTCGCGGCGCCTGTCGTCCTCTTCCTGATGGGACGGACGAAGCGGGGAGCGGAGACCAAGGACGACGCGGCCGCGCGGCGGAAGAACGGGGAGCGACACTCATGAACGTCTGGATCGCCATCGGACTGACCGTGGCGGGCTGCTACCTCGCCAAGCTCCTGGGCCTGCTGGTGCCCGCGGGCGCGCTGGAACGACCGCTGGTCCAGCGGATGGCCGCGCTGCTGCCCGTGGCGCTGCTGGCGGCTCTCACCGCGCAGCAGACCTTCGGCGACGGCCAGCAGCTCGTTCTCGACGCCCGTGCCGCCGGTCTCGCAGCGGCGGCACTCGCCCTGGTCCTCCGTGCTCCCTTTCTGGTCGTCGTCGGTGCGGGCGTCCTGGTCACGGCGGGCGTACGCGCGCTGGCCTGAGCGAGTGGCCCCGTGCCATCCGCCCGGCCGGCCGCGCGCTTCCGCGGTGGTCAGCCGAGCGGGCGACCGTACGCGCGGAGCGTCCCCAGGGCCCTGAGCGTCACCAGGGGGCGTCCTTCCAGTGCGGTTCCCGGGGCCCACTGACGCCAGGTCACGGGCCATCCGCCGTCGTCCCGCTGCTCGGCGGCCAGGTGGTCGAGCGAGCGTTCCAGCTCCTCGTCCGTGAACCAGCGGCGGGCCAGGGACCCGGGCGTACGGGCGTAGTCGTGCGGGAAGTGATGCTCGCCCGGGGCGTAACCCGTCGCCACCGGGTACTCCGCCCGCCGGGAGGGATCGAGCACGGCGAGCCGCTGTTCGCGCACCAGACGGCCGAGCCGGTCGGCCGCCGCCTCGGCGCGGGCCCGGTCCGGGGCGCCGTCCAGGAAGGCGACCGCGGCCTCGACCTCATAAGGATGGGACTGTTCCAACGCCTCGACGGCGCTCCAGCAGAAGTCCGTCGCCCGGAACAGCCAGGCGTGCCACACCTGATTGCCGTGCAGCAGCCCGACGACCGGTCCGGTCGCGAGCAGCTCCGCCGGCGGGTCGTCCACGATCGGGATGAACGGTGCCGCGGGATAGCCGCGCTGCGTGGGGAGCAGAGCGGGTAACGCGCCTTCTTTGGTCGACACATCGGTCAGATAGCGACAGATCCGTTCCACGCGCTGTCCGTCGCAGCGGTCGATCGAATCAAGAACGCTCAGCGCATGGGCGGTGTGCAGCGGCTGGCTGACCGGACCCCGGAGATCGGGTTCCAGCGCGTGACCGTAGCCGCCGTCCTCGTTCAGATAGGCGGAGAGGGCCGTCTCGACGGCGTCCGGATCTCCGCCGAGAAAGCCGTGGGCGAACCTCCGCTGTTCGAGGACGCGGGCCGTGAGCCAGATGAACTGCTCGGCGCGGGCGAGGGTGTTTGCTCCGGTTCCAGCCATGGACCGACCGTAGAGGGGAAAGGAGCCGGGCACATGTCCGGCGGACGGGCTGCACTCTCAGGAGCGGGATACTGGTGGCATGCGGTTGACGATTTTCTGGGAGCGGATGGCCGACCACTTCGGTGCGGCCTACGCGGACTCCTTCGCCCGTGACCATGTGATGGCCGAACTCGGCGGCCGCACGGTGCACCAGGCCCTGGACGCGGGCTGGGACGCCAAGGATGTCTGGCGCGGGGTCTGCGCGGCCACGGACGTCCCGGCGGACATGCGCTGAACGTCGTACGGGTCCCGGCGGACCCGCGCTGAACGCCCGGGAGCTCCGATCCGGGCGGCGGGAGCGGAACCGGAACGGTCGACTCGGGGCGGGGGACCGGTGGCCGGAGGCATAGGCCAGACTTGTCCCGTGCCATCGACAGACGAGACCGTCCCGGTCCAGCCGTCCGCCTCCCCGCCCGCCCCGCCGGCCGCACCACCCGTGCCGCCGTCCGGCGCCGGCGGGGTCCGTATGCCCGGCTGGCTGCCGCGTGCGATGGTGATGGCCCTGGCGCTCTACGCCTGCTTCCAGCTCAGCAGCTGGGCGTTCGACCAGCTCATCGGGCTGCTGACCAACGTGCTGATCGCGTTCTTCCTCGCGCTCGCCATCGAGCCCGCGGTCGGCCGGATGGCGAGTCGCGGCATACGCCGCGGGCTGGCCACGTTCCTCGTCTTCCTCGGCCTGATGATCTTCGGCGTCGGATTCGTGGTGCTGCTGGGGTCGATGCTCGCGGGCCAGATCGTCGACATGGTCGACGAGTTCCCCAAGTACATCGACTCGGTGATCAACTGGGTCAACCAGACCTTCCACACCGAACTCTCCCGGGTCGAGGTCCAGGACAGCCTGCTGCACTCCGACTGGCTGCAGAAGTACGTCCAGAACAGCGCCACCGGAGTGCTCGACGTCTCCACCACGGTCCTCGGCGGACTGTTCCGGCTGCTGACGATCTTCCTGTTCTCCTTCTACTTCGCGGCCGACGGCCCCCGGCTCCGCCGGGCCCTGTGCTCCGTCCTGCCGCCGGCCCGGCAGACCGAGGTGCTGCGCGCCTGGGAGATCGCGGTCGACAAGACCGGCGGGTACATCTACTCGCGCGGTCTGATGGCGTTGATCTCCGGCGTCGCGCACTACATCCTGCTGGTGATCCTCGGGGTGCCCTACGCCCCGGCGCTCGCGGTCTGGGTCGGACTCGTCTCGCAGTTCATCCCCACCATCGGCACGTATCTCGCGGGCGCCCTGCCCATGCTGATCGCCTTCACGGTCGACCCCTGGTACGCGGTGTGGGTGCTCGGTTTCGTCGTGATCTACCAACAGTTCGAGAACTATGTGCTCCAGCCCAAGCTGACCGCGAAGACCGTCGACATCCACCCCGCGGTCGCCTTCGGATCGGTCATCGCCGGCACGGCCCTGCTCGGCGCGGTCGGCGCGCTGGTCGCCATCCCCGCCGTCGCCACGCTCCAGGCGTTCCTCGGCGCCTATGTGAAGCGGTACGACGTCACCGACGACCCACGCGTGCACGGGGGCAGCAGCCGCGTTCCCCGGAGGCCGTTGCCGTCACGGATACGCCGCCTGGTGAACGGGCCCCGCCCCGCCGGCGGCGAACCGGAGCCGGGGCCGCCCCAGCGGTGAGCCGTCGCACCGGGGCGCCTCAGCGGTAGCCGGTCACATCGGCCGGCAGGCCGGGGTCCTGGACCTCGGTCAGATACCGCCAGGCGTCGGGCCGGCTGCCGTCCACATCGGTGAAGCCGTACTCCTGGGCGAGCTGCCCGCTGGAGAGCGACCTGCCGTTCCAGCGGGCCACCTCGGGATCGCCGGCGAGGGCGGCCACGGCGCGGCCGGCGTACGCGGGGGACTCGGAGATCGCGAAGTGGGGTGCGTGCGCGACGGCGTCGCGCCAGGTGGCCTCGGTCACCCCGTGGGCCTCGAGCATGGCCTCGGACCGGAGCCAGCCCGGGGTGAGCGCCACGGCCGTCGCGCGGTGCGGCGCGAGCTCATGGCCGAGGGCGAAGGCCATCCGGTTCACCGCGGCCTTGGCCAGGTCGTAGAAGAACGAGACCCGGTAGGTGGACGCGTTGTACTCGTCCGTCCCGTCGGTCATCTCGACGACCAGGCCGCCCGGTGTCTCGATCAGCAGCGGCAGCGCGAAGTGACTGGTGATGGCGTGCGTGTCGACGGCCAGCCGCAGGGTGTGCAGCCCGGTGTCGAGCGACGACTCCCACACCGGCTTGTTCCACTCGATCTCGGCGCCCCAGATGTCGTTCACCAGGATGTGCAGCGCCCCCTGCTCGCTCGCGATGCGGGCCACGAGCGCCCTGACCCGGTCGGGAACCAGATGGTCGACCTGGACGGCGATGCCCCGTCCGCCCGCCGCGTCGACCAGGGCCGCGGTCTCCTCGATCGTCTCGGGCCGGTCCATCTCGGAGCGCTCGGACCCGCTCGTACGACCGGTCACGTACACGGTCGCCCCGGCGGCGCCGAGCTGGACGGCGATCCCGCGGCCGGCCCCGCGGGTGCCTCCGGCGACGAGCGCCACACGGCCGGCCAGGTCGGATCCGGGGGCCTGCCCTCCGTGGGGTGTTCCGGGTTCCGCAGTCGCTCCCATACCGATCGAATATAGGGCGATACGTTCCGGTGCGCAGGCTCGGCCGTGTGCCGGCGGGTAGGGGCGGGAGCCGCTCCGACCGCTCCCGTACCGTGGCTTCGCATGACCGATGCCGAGATCGAGATCACCGCAGAGCTGGTTCGCGACCTGTTGCGGGAGCAGCATCCGGACCTCGCGGGGCTGGCCGTCCGCGAAGTGGCAGGCGGTTGGGACAACCAGCAGTGGCGCGTCGGGGACGAGCTGGCCATGCGCATGCCGCGCACCGAACGCGCGCCCGGTCTCCAGCTCAAGGAGCGGCAGTGGCTGCCCGTCCTGGCCCCGCGCCTTCCTCTCCCGGTCCCGAACCCCGTGCGGACCGGTGAACCGTCCGCACTCTTCCCGAAGCCCTGGACGATCATGACGTGGGTCCCCGGTGAGCCCCTGGACCACACCTCGATCAGTCGCGGCGACCACGCGGCCGACGCTTTGGCGGGCTTCCTCCGGGCGCTTCACGTGGAGGCGCCCGCCGGGGCGCCGGTCAGTACGGACCGCGGTGCTCACCCCAGGATGTGCGCGGAGGGCTTCGACCACTTCTTCGAGGCCGTCGCCCCCGACGACATCGCCGACGAGGTCCGGGCCGTCTGGGCCGACGCCGTCGCGGCCCCCGAGTGGGAGGGCCCGCCGGTATGGGTGCACGGTGACCTTCACCCCGCGAATGTCGTCGTCGCGGAAGGGACGCTCTCCGGCGTGATCGACTTCGGTGACATGTTCGCCGGTGACCCGGCCTGGGATCTGGCGGCCGCCTGGGTGATCCTTCCGGCGGGCGCCGCATCGCGGTTCTTCGACGTGTACGCGCAGGCGGACGAGGGGACGATCCGGCGCGCCCGCGGGCTGGCCGTCCTGAAGGGCCTGGTCCTCCTGCTCGTGGGCCGGAACGGGGACCAGGGCCTTCCCGGCGGCAAGCCGACCTGGGGGCCGGCGGGCCGGGCGGCCCTCGATCGCGTCCTGAGCGGCACTCGTCAGTCGGTGCGGGGGCCGCGTGGTGCGCTTGACACCAAAATCGAACATCCATTCTGATGGGATTCCGGCCGGGTTTTGCCGGGCCCGACCGTGGAGTTGTCCACAGGTCGGGAGGACGTCGAGGCCCATTGTCAGTGGCAGGGGTTAGCGTCTGAGACGTGAAGCGATCGACTCAAGCAAATCGGGTGGAACCCATGGCAGGAAACGACCGCGAGAAGGCGCTGGACGCCGCGCTCGCACAGATTGAACGACAGTTCGGCAAGGGTGCGGTGATGCGCCTCGGCGAGCGGCCGAACGAGCCCATCGAGGTGATCCCCACGGGATCGACCGCGCTCGACGTGGCCCTCGGCGTCGGCGGTCTGCCGCGCGGCCGTGTGGTGGAGGTGTACGGGCCGGAGTCCTCCGGCAAGACGACGCTGACGCTGCACGCCGTGGCGAACGCGCAGAAGCTCGGTGGCTCGGTGGCGTTCATCGACGCCGAGCACGCGCTGGACCCGGAGTACGCGAAGAAGCTCGGCGTCGACATCGACAACCTCATCCTGTCCCAGCCGGACAACGGTGAGCAGGCGCTGGAGATCGTCGACATGCTGGTGCGCTCCGGCGCCCTGGACCTGATCGTGATCGACTCCGTGGCGGCCCTGGTGCCCCGTGCGGAGATCGAGGGCGAGATGGGCGACTCGCACGTGGGTCTGCAGGCCCGCCTGATGAGCCAGGCGCTCCGCAAGATCACCAGTGCGCTCAACCAGTCCAAGACCACCGCGATCTTCATCAACCAGCTGCGCGAGAAGATCGGTGTGATGTTCGGTTCGCCGGAGACCACGACCGGTGGCCGGGCGCTGAAGTTCTACGCCTCGGTGCGTCTGGACATCCGGCGGATCGAGACGCTGAAGGACGGGACCGACGCGGTCGGCAACCGTACCCGCGTCAAGGTCGTCAAGAACAAGGTCGCGCCGCCGTTCAAGCAGGCGGAGTTCGACATCCTCTACGGCCAGGGCATCAGCCGCGAGGGCGGACTGATCGACATGGGCGTGGAGCACGGCTTCGTCCGCAAGGCCGGCGCCTGGTACACGTACGAGGGCGACCAGCTCGGCCAGGGCAAGGAGAACGCCCGCAACTTCCTCAAGGACAACCCCGACCTCGCCAACGAGATCGAGAGGAAGATCCTGGAGAAGCTGGGTGTCGGTGTCCGTCCGGACGCCGAGACGGGCGAGCCCGCCACGGACGCCGCCGCGGCACCGGCGGCCGACGGGGCGGCGAAGCCGGCGACCACCGCTGCCACCAAGGCCAAGCCGGCCAAGACCGCGGCGGCCAAGAGCTAGGCCGTGACGCGTCGTACGGAGTGGCCGGGCAGCCCTGCCGAGCCCGGCGGCGACCCCGAATTCAGCCCTGAGTCCGGCCCTGCATTCGGTGAAGGGGCGGGTCGCCGTGCCCGCTCCGGTTCCAGAAGCAGCGGCTCCCCTTCCTCGTCGAGGGCCGAGAAGGGGGAGCCGCGTGACCCGGTCGAGCAGGCGCGCAACATCTGCCTGCGCCTGCTCACCGGGACGCCGCGCACGCGCAAGCAGCTCGCGGACGCCCTGCGCAAGCGGGAGATCCCGGACGAGGCGGCCGAGGAAGTGCTCGCGCGCTTCGAGGACGTCGGGCTGATCGACGATGCGGCGTTCGCCGGGGCATGGGTGGAGTCCCGGCACCACGGCCGGGGGCTCGCGCGCCGTGCCCTCGTCCGTGAGCTGCGGACGAAGGGCGTGGACTCCGCCGTGATCGACGAGGCGGTCGGGCAGCTCGACGCGGACCAGGAGGAGGAGACGGCCCGCGAGCTCGTGGCCCGCAAGCTCCGCTCCACGCGGGGCCTGGACCGTGACAAGCGGCTGCGCCGTCTGGCGGGGATGCTCGCACGCAAGGGATACGGGGAGGGCATGGCCCTGCGGGTGGTGCGTCAGGCGCTGGAGGAGGAGGGCGAGGACACGGAAGGCCTGGACGAGCCTTTCTGAGGAGAGCGGGGATCAGGACCGTCCGTCCGGCCGGTCAGTGTCCGGCCGAGGCCGCGCGGCGGGCGGCCCCGTCGACGAGGGCCAGCGCGTCCGCCGCGGTGCGGCCCGGCGCGCGGTTCCAGGGGCCGATCAGCCCGGGCCACCCCTGCGCGCGCAGCTCCGTGATCAGCCAGGCGCCGGCCCGGTCCACGGTGTCGAGGGAGCCGTAGCCGAGGCGGTGCGCGGAGATCAGGGCGCCGCAGACGCAGCGTGCGCCCCGGGCGTTCCGCAGCCGGTACGGGGTGTTCTGCCAGCCCCACTCGGCCAGGATCTGCCGTGCGTAGCCGAGGTGGGTCGAGGGGCGCAGGTCGCCCTGCCCGACCCGCCGCCAGAGGTGGACGCGGTCGGGCAGCATCGCGCCCAGCCGCCCGGGCAGCGGGCGCTCGTGCGGGGGCGCGGCGGGCAGCGTCCGCAGGGTGTCGTCGACGAGCCGATCCACGGGCACGGACAGCAGGTTCCGCCAGTCGGAGGGCCCGGCGGGCGAAGATTCCCCCACAACCGCCGGGGTGAGTGCGGGCTCGGGGGCGGTGCACTCCCACCCCGTGACGATCTGCTGCCACGCCTGGGTGTCGTGCAGCCGGGAGGCCTGGCCGTCGAGCTGTTCGGGGGTGAGGAGAGCCGTCGCCATAAGTGCGTCATCTCCGTACATTTCGGTCCTCTGTGTGAGGCGAATGTCGGTCACGCACGGCGATTGCTCTAGTGGAACGTGGCGTTCGGGTGTGTGGCACCCGAACGGGTCTGACGCCTGACACCTGAGCTCAGGTGTCAGGCGTCAGGACTCAGGCGTCAGGCGTCAGGTCCCTGGTGTCAGGTGGAGGTGACCGGGAGTCCCGCCCCGCGCCACGCCTGGAAGCCGCCGATCAGGTCGGTGGCCCGGTGCAGTCCCAGCTGCCGCAGCGAGGCGACCGCGAGGCTGGAGGCGTAACCCTCGTTGCAGATGACGACGACCCGGAGATCGTGGCCGACCGCCTCGGCGGCGCGGTGGCTGCCTCGGGGGTCGAGCCGCCATTCCAGCTCATTGCGTTCGACGACCAGCGCGCCCGGGATCAGCCCGTCCCGGTCGCGGAGCGCCGCGTACCGGATGTCCACCAGCAGGGCCCCGGCCTCCGCCGCCGCGGCGGCCTCGGACGGGCCGATCCGGTCGTAGCCGGCCCGGACCCGCTCCAGCAGTTCGTCGATGCCCACAGGCGCCGAGGCGTCCCGCACGGCCTCGCTCCCGTTCGTCCTGGGGTCCTCGCTCACTGCCAGTCCTCCGGGCGCTCGGTCTGCTCCAGCCGGAGCACCGCACCGGTGCGGCTGAACCGGCGGATCCGCGGCAGGGGCGGGTAGTAGGCGTGGACGGAGACCGCGTGCGTGTCGGCGGACTCGTTGAGGACCTCGTGGACGTGGTTCTGCCCGAAGGCCCTGCCCTGACCGGTCGCCAGCTCCCTCGACCGGTCCACCCCCTCCGTCAGCTCCAGCGTCTTCCAGCCGTCGGTGGGCAGCCGCACGGCCAGCGAGTGCTCCTTGAGGGCACCGGCCGCGGTGGTGAACGCACCGAACGAGTCGGCGTGATCGTGCCAGCCCGTTCCGGTGCCCGGCGGCCAGCCGATCAGCCACGCCTCGCTGCCGCCCGGTCCGTCGAGCCGGATCCAGGTGCGGCCCTCCGGATCGAGGGGGAGCGAGGCGATGAGCTCCTCGTCCCGGGCGGCGCCGCGGACGAAGTCCATCAGCTCCGCGAGCGTCGGCGCGGCGGAAGTAGAAGAGGAAGAAGAGGGAGAAGAAACGGGAGAAGAAGCGGAAGAAGAGGCCACGGGGGCGGCCACGGGGGCGGCGGGGGAAGGCACAGAGGCAGCCGTGGGTACGGCGGAGTAGTGAGGGGAAGACACGAGGACCGTCCTGAGAGTTCGCGCGGGGTTCCGGCCGTGCGGAAAGCGGCACGGACCGGCCGGAGGGAGGCGATTCAGCAGGACGGGCGACACACGCAGCCCGCGTAACGGACGAGGTCCATATGGACCCTCCGCCACAGGCGCACATCGGTGTCGGTCATGATCTGGAGTACACCATGCGCGCCTGTGACGGTCAATCGGTCAGGTGATCGTGGCGGTCCCGTCGGCGTGGACCCGTGCCCGTGCCTGGGGCCGCTGCTCGCGCCCCGCACCCCGTTCGTCCCCGCCGTCCTCCGGTTCCACGGGCTCCCGCGCACCCCGGGGCGCGCCGCCCAGAGCGGCCTGTGCCGCGGTGAACAGCTCCGCCGGCCGTACGCCGCCGAAGGCCGCCACCAGGTGCCCGTCCGGCCTGACCAGCAGGACGGTATGGGCCGATGCCCCCGGGTAGTTCTCGGTGACCAGCAGCTCCGTCGTCCCCGGCAGGGCCGCCACGGCGTCCGTGAGACGGGGCATCACGCCCGCGGTCCGCCAGTGCCGCCGGTCCCAGACGCCGGTCCCCGGCGCGACCAGGATCACCAGCGGATGCCCCTGCCCGAGCCGCTCCCGCAGACGCGTCGTCGTTCCGTCCGGTGCGGTCACCGTCACGTCGGCGACCGGCGCACCGGGGGGCGTACCGACAGCGGTGTGCGCCTCGGCGTGCGGAGGTGAAAGGGGGGAGTGCGAGTACGAAGGGGGCGCACCCAGCGCTCCGCAGCCCAGATGGCCGTCGGCGAGCAGGGTGTCGTGACCGCGTACGGCACCCGGGACCAGGGTCCGCAGGCCGCCTCCGCCGCGCAGTATCGGCAGCGACTGGTCGGCGGCGCGCAGCCGGGAGGCCACCGCGGCCCGGCGCTCCGCCTGGTAGCTGTCGAGCAACTGCTCGGCGGGGCCGTGATGCCAGGCGTGGGCCAGCTTCCAGGCCAGGTTCTCGGCGTCCCGGAGCCCCTCGTCCAGTCCCTGCGTGCCCAGGGCGCCCAGCAGGTGTGCCGCGTCCCCCGCCAGGAAGGCGCGCTGCTTGCGCCAGCGCCGGGCGAGCCGGTGGTGGAGCGTGTGGACACCGGTGTCCAGCAGTTCGTACGCCGGGGTCTCGCCGCACCAGCCGGCCAGGGTGTCCCGGATGCGGGCGATCAGGGCTTCGGGGGTGACCAGTTCACCGCCGGCTGGCAGCAGCCAGTCCAGCCGCCAGACGCCGTCCGGCAGCGGCCGGGCGGAGACCTCGGCGCCCCCGGTCCGCCAGGGCGGCTGCCGGTGCAGGACGGCCTCGTCGGGCCAGGGCAGTTCGGCCCGGAGCGCGGCGACGGCATGCCGCTCCACCGCCGTACGACCGGGAAACCGGATGTCCAGCAGCTTGCGCACGGTTGACCGGGCACCGTCGCAGCCGACCAGATAGCTTCCGCGCCACCAGGTCGATCCCGGCTCCCTGGTGTGCACGGTGATGCCGTCGGGGTCCTGCTCCAGCGTGTCGATCCGGCTCATCGGCACCAGCCTGATCAGCGGAGCCTTGTCCACCGCCGCACGCAGCGCGGCGCTCAGAGCGTGCTGCGGGACATGGAGCGGCGCGGGAAGGAGCCCGGGGAGCGGGTCCCCGCCTTCTCCGTCTTCCCGGCCCTCCTCGTCCCTCCGGCCCCCGACCAGCGGCACGTTCCGGACCAGCTGCTTCCGGCGCATCGAACGCCACCCGGCCCAGCGCAGCCCGACCCGGTCCAGCTCCCGGCAGCCGAGGCGGCCCACCAGGCCGGCGGTGTCCTCGCGCAGCACGACCGTGCGGGCGGGACGGGGTTCCTCCGTGCCGGGGCCCTCGTCGAGAACGACCGAGGGGACGCCCTGGGCGGCGAGGGCCAGCGACAGCGTCAGGCCGACGGGCCCGGCGCCGACGACGATCACCGGGTCCACGGCGCGTACCCTCCGGCCCGTACGGTCATGCGGAACGTGGCTGCGGAAGCCGGGTGCGTGATCACAGAACGTATGCAACCCACTGGTGGTGCTTGCGTCAAGTGACCGAGGCAGCGGCGCGTGCGCCGCTGCCTCGAATGCTCCTGCCGGGAAGGGCCGGGAAGGCCCCGGGGAGGTCAGTTGCCCGTCACACCGGTCCCACCGGCACCGCCGTCCGTCGGGCCCGCGCCCCCTGCGCCCCCCACGTCCACGCCGGGAAGCGCGCCCACGGTGGGGATGCCGGCGGCCGGGGCGCCGGGCGCCACCTTGATACCGGTCTTGGCGCGACGGCCGCGCTTCTCGATCCACGTCGCCAGCGCCGAGAGCAGCAGACACATCGCGATGTAGATCGTGCCGATGACGACGATCGTGGAGACGTACGGGTACTGGCCGTTCACCTGGGTGTTGGAGGCGATCAGACGCGCGGTCTGGAGCAGCTCCGGGTACAGGATGATGAAGCCGAGCGAGGTGTCCTTGAGGGTCACCACGAGCTGGCCGATGATCGTCGGCAGCATGGACCGGACGGCCTGCGGCATCAGGACGCTGACCATGACCTGCGTCTTGCTCATGCCGAGCGCGTACGCCGCCTCGCTCTGCCCCTTGGGCACCGAGTTGATGCCGGCCCGCAGCACCTCGGCCTGCACGCAGCCGTTGTAGACGGACAGGCCCGCCGCCAGCGCCCACATCGAGTAGTCGGTGAGGAAGCCGACCCAGATGGCGTAGATGGTGATCAGCAGCGGGAGCGAGCGGAACAGCTCGATGAAGGTGGTCGCCGCCCAGCGGACCGGCTTGTGGTCGGAGAGCCGGCCCACCACCAGGAGCACACCGAGGACCAGCGAGCCGACCGCGGCCAGACCGAACGCCTTGAGCGTGGCGATCAGGGCGTCGGCGATGTTCTGCCGGATGCCCGTGTAGTTGAAGATGTCCCACATCTCGGGGGCGAGGTGCCCCTTGTCGGCGAGCCGCACGATGCTGACGGCGATCAGCGCCGCGATGGCGAGGGTGCCGACGACGGCGTACATCCGGTTGCGGACGACGGCCTTGGGACCCGGGGCGTCGAAGAGAACGCTGGCGCTCATCGGGCGACCTCCATGCGACGCTCCAGCAGCCGGAAGAGGCCGCTGATGGTAAACGTGACGACCAGATAGCCGAGGGCCACCCAGATGAAGACGGGGACGATGTCGTAGCCCTTGTCGCTCATCAGCTTCTGCCAGCCGAACAGCTCGGCGACGCTGAAGGCCCCGGCGATCGCGGAGTTCTTCGTGAGCGCGATGAAGATGCTGCTCAGCGGCGGGATCACGGTCCGGGTCGCCTGGGGGAGCACCACGATCTGCAGCGTCTGGGAGAACGTCATGCCGATCGAGCGCGCGGCCTCGGCCTGTCCCAGCGGCACGGTGTTGATGCCGGAGCGGACCGCCTCGCACACGAACGAGGAGGTGTAGAAGCCGAGCGCCAGCGAGCCGAGGACGAACGGGCTCATCCCCGGGAAGAGGATCTCGGGCACGACGAAGAAGAAGATCAGGAAGAGCAGCGTCAGCGGGGTGTTGCGCATCAGCGTCACCCAGGCGGTGCCGAAGTACCGCAGCGGCGGCACCGGCGAGACCCGGAATCCGGCGATGAGCACACCGAGGACCAGGGCGATAACCGAGCTGACGGCGGTGATCGACACGGTTCCTATGAAGCCGTCGCGGAACTCTGGGAAATTGTCGAGCAGTACGTTCATGAGGTCTCCGCGTCGGCGGTCAGCGGCATCAGGGCAGGGGAAGGGGCGCCCCGTACCCCCGCCGGCCCCGGGGAAACCGGGACGGCGGGGGCGTACGGGACGCCTGAGTCACTCGCGGGGCGTCGGTGACGGGGGCGGGGGGCGGGGGGGGGGGCCGCCCCCCGCCGGCCCCCCCCCCCCCGCGGCCCCCTCCCCCGCCCCCCCGCGGGGGGTCCAGTTAAGCAACCGGCAAGCCCAGCCCGGGGCCGGATAGT
>NZ_JBIVUT010000034.1:0-93198 GCF_044757365.1 Streptomyces sp. NPDC091289 | reverse complement strand
GAGCCCCCCGGGGGGGGGCCTCACCCCCACTCCCCGGCGGCTTTGGGTGGGTTACAAAATTGCTTCAAACGCTCCCCAATGGCCCGCCCCCGGGGGGGGGGCCCCCCCCCCCGGGCCCCCCCCCGACGGAGACCCCAGCACAGCAGAGAACCGACTGCACGAAGGGGAAGCTCATGACAGCGACGACCGACGGATCGACCGGGGCCACGAACCTCTCCGGGGCCCCGGCCGACGATCCGGCCGACACGACAACCGCCGCGGACGACGTCACCGTCGCCGCGCGACGGGCCGCGGAACGCTCGGTGGAGCACCTCCTCGGCAGACAGGACGAGCAGGGCTGGTGGAAGGGCGACCTCGCCACCAACGTCACGATGGACGCCGAGGACCTGCTCCTGCGTCAGTTCCTCTCCATCCAGGACCCCGAGACGACCCGGGCGGCCGCCCTCTTCATCCGCGGCGAACAGCTCGGCGACGGCACCTGGAACACCTTCTACGGCGGACCCGGCGACCTCTCCGCCACGATCGAGGCGTACGTCGCCCTGCGACTGGCCGGGGACCGCCCCGACGAACCGCACATGGCCCGCGCCTCCGGCTGGATCAGGGAGCAGGGCGGCATCGCGGCCGCCCGGGTCTTCACCCGTATCTGGCTGGCCCTGTTCGGCTGGTGGAAATGGGACGACCTCCCCGAACTGCCGCCCGAGCTGATGTTCTTCCCCAAGTGGGTCCCGCTCAACATCTACGACTTCGGCTGCTGGGCCCGGCAGACCATCGTGCCGCTCACCGTCGTCTCCGCGAAACGCCCGGTGCGCCCGGCGCCCTTCGCCCTGGACGAGCTGCACACCGACCCCGAGCACCCCAACCCGGCCAGGAAGCTTGCTCCGCCCGCCAGTTGGGACGGACTCTTCCAGCGCCTCGACAAAGGGCTGCACCTCTACCACAAGGTCGCCCCGCGCCCGCTGCGCCGCGTCGCGATGAATCTGGCCGCCCGGTGGATCATCGAGCGCCAGGAGAACGACGGCTGCTGGGGCGGGATCCAGCCGCCCGCCGTCTACTCCATCATCGCGCTGCATCTGCTCGGCTACGACCTCGACCACCCGGTGATGAAGGCCGGCCTGGCCTCGCTCGACCGGTTCGCCGTCCGGCGCGAGGACGGCGCCCGTATGGTCGAGGCCTGCCAGTCGCCCGTCTGGGACACCTGCCTGGCCACCATCGCGCTGGCCGACGCCGGACTCAGACCCGACCACCCCGCCCTGGTGAAGGCCGCCGACTGGATGCTGGCCGAGGAGATCACCAGACCCGGTGACTGGTCGGTGCGAAAACCTGAACTGGCTCCCGGAGGCTGGGCGTTCGAGTTCCACAACGACAACTACCCGGACATCGACGACACCGCCGAAGTCGTCCTGGCGCTGCGCCGGGTGCGCCATCCCGACCCCGCCCGGATGCAGGCGGCCATCGACCGCGGGGTCCGCTGGAACCTCGGGATGCAGTCCCGCAACGGGGCCTGGGGCGCGTTCGACGCCGACAACACCAGCCCCTTCCCCAACCGGCTGCCGTTCTGCGACTTCGGCGAGGTCATCGACCCGCCGTCCGCCGACGTCACCGGCCATGTGGTGGAGATGCTCGCCGTCGAGGGTCTCGCGAACCACCCCCGTACCCGCGAGGGCATCGAGTGGCTGCTCGCCGAACAGGAGGCGTGCGGCGCCTGGTTCGGCCGCTGGGGCGTCAACTACGTGTACGGCACCGGATCCGTGGTGCCCGCCCTGATCGTCGCCGGACTGCCCGCCGGACACCCCGCGATCCGCCGGGCCGTCGCCTGGCTGGAATCCGTCCAGAACGACGACGGCGGCTGGGGCGAGGACCTGCGCTCCTACCAGGAGGAGAAGTGGATCGGGCACGGTGAGTCCACGGCCTCCCAGACCGCCTGGGCCCTGCTGGCGCTCCTCGCCGCGGGCCGCCGCGACACCCGCTCGGTCGCCCGTGGCATCACCTGGCTGACCGAGGCGCAGCAGGCCGACGGCTCCTGGGACGAGCCGTATTTCACCGGCACCGGCTTCCCCTGGGACTTCTCCATCAACTACCACCTCTACCGCCAGGTCTTCCCTCTCACCGCACTCGGGCGTTATGTGTACGGTGACCCGTTCGCCGACCGCGCGGACGCCGCCGAGGGGGCCTGATGGGCGATCCGAGGGGGCCCGGAAGCCCCGTGTCGCCGCTGCTGGTCGCCTGCGCCCTCGGCATCGAGCAGGTGGCCCTGCGCAGCGGCAGGGGCGTCCCGGGCCCGGTCCGGGTGCTGCGCACCGGGATGGGCCCCCGGGCGGCGGAGGCGGCTGTCGCGCGCCTCCTGGGCCCCGGCGGCATTCCCGACGCCGCCGTGATCGCCTCCGGCTTCTGCGCCGGCCTCGCCCCGGGGATGCACCCCGGGGATCTGGTCGTCGCCGAGGAGACCCGGGACGCGGACGGCACCACCCCCTGCACGGGCACCGGCGTCCTGGTCGCCGCGCTCGCCAGGACCGTCCCGGGCCGCACCGTCCACACCGGCCCGCTGACCGGCTCCGACCACGTCGTACGGGGCTCCGAGCGGGCCGCGCTGCGAGCGGGAGGGGCCATCGCGGTGGACATGGAGTCCGCCGCGACACTGCGTACCGCCCTGTGTCACGGACCACGCCCGGTTGCGGCCGTCCGGGTGGTCGTGGACGCTCCAGAGCATGAGCTCGTCCGCATCGGCACGGTCCGCGGTGGAATATCAGCCTTCCGCGTTCTTCGTGCCGTCCTTCCGGCTTTCTACGAATGGCACCGATCTTTACAGCTCCCCAGGAGGTGAGCCAGATGGCCATGCCGCTTCGTCAGTCCATCAAGGTTGCGACGTATCTCTTCGAACAGAAGCTCCGCAAGCGTGAGAAGTTCCCGCTGATCGTCGAGCTGGAGCCGTTGTTCGCCTGCAACCTCGCCTGTGAGGGCTGCGGGAAGATCCAGCACCCGGCCGGTGTCCTGAAGCAGCGCATGCCGGTCGCCCAGGCGGTCGGAGCGGTGCTCGAATCCGGTGCCCCCATGGTGTCCATCGCCGGTGGCGAACCCCTGATGCACCCGCAGATCGACGAGATCGTGCGTCAGCTCGTCGCGAAGAAGAAATACGTCTTCCTCTGCACCAACGCGATGCTGATGCGGAAGAAGCTCGACAAGTTCACCCCGTCCCCGTACTTCGCCTTCGCCGTGCACATCGACGGACTGCGCGAGCGGCACGACGAGTCGGTCGCCAAGGAAGGCGTCTTCGACGAGGCCGTCGCCGCGATGAAGGAGGCCAAGAAGCGCGGCTTCCGCGTCACCACCAACTCCACCTTCTTCAACACCGACACCCCGCAGACCATCATCGAGGTCCTCAACTACCTCAACGACGACCTCCACGTCGACGAGATGATGATCTCGCCCGCCTACGCCTACGAGAAGGCGCCCGACCAGGAGCACTTCCTGGGCGTCGACCAGACCCGCGAGCTGTTCAAGAAGGCCTTCGCGGGCGGCAACCGGGCCCGCTGGCGGCTCAACCACTCGCCGCTCTTCCTGGACTTCCTGGAGGGCAAGGCGGACTTCCCGTGCACCGCGTGGGCGATCCCGAACTACTCGCTCTTCGGCTGGCAGCGCCCCTGCTACCTGATGAGCGACGGCTACGTACCGACGTACCGTCAGCTCATCGAGGAGACCGACTGGGAGAAGTACGGCCGCGGCAAGGACCCGCGCTGCGCCAACTGCATGGCGCACTGCGGCTACGAGCCCACGGCGGTCCTCGCCACCATGGGGTCCCTCAAGGAATCCCTGCGCGCGGCCCGGGAGACCATCAGCGGCAACCGGTAGCCGGTGACCGACGAGCTACGGCCGGCCGCCACGGGTCTCCCGCGGCGGCCGGCCGCACGGCGCAGCACACCCGAAGGAGAAGAGCGGGCGATGACGGACGGCGGATCCCAGGGCTTCGACCTGGCGCGGCTCCTCGCCGAGCGCGGGGCCGAACGGTACGAGCTGCACGCGCGCCACCTCAACCACCAGCTGCCGCGCATGCTGCACACCATCGGCTTCGACAAGGTCTACGAGCGGGCCGAGGGTGCGTACTTCTGGGACGCGGAGGGCAACGACTACCTCGACATGCTCGCCGGGTTCGGCGTCATGGGTCTCGGCCGCCACCACCCCGTCGTCCGACAGGCCCTGCACGACGTCCTGGACGCCCAGCTCGCCGACCTCACCCGCTTCGACTGCCAGCCGCTGCCCGGACTGCTCGCCGAGAAGCTGCTGACCCACAGCCCGCACCTGGACCGCGTGTTCTTCGGGAACAGCGGCACGGAAGCGGTCGAGACGGCGCTGAAGTTCGCCCGTTACGCCACCGGGAAGCCCCGGATCCTCTACTACGACCACGCCTTCCACGGGCTCACCACGGGATCCTTGTCGGTCAACGGGGAGAGCGGCTTCCGCGACGGCTTCGCCCCGCTGCTGCCGGACACGGCCATCGCGCTCGGCGACCTGGACGCGCTGCGCCGCGAGCTGAAGCGGGGCGATGTCGCGGCCCTGGTCGTCGAGCCGATCCAGGGCAAGGGCGTGCACGCCGCGCCGCCCGGCCATCTGCGCCAGGCGCAGGAGCTGCTGCACCGGCACAAGGCGCTCCTGATCGCCGACGAGGTGCAGACGGGCCTCGGCCGGACCGGGGACTTCTACGCCTACCAGCACGAGGAGGGGGTGGAGCCCGATCTGGTCTGCGTGGCCAAGGCGCTCTCCGGCGGCTATGTGCCCGTCGGGGCGACCCTCGGCAAGGAATGGATCTTCCGCAAGGTCTACTCCTCGATGGACCGGGTCCTCGTCCACTCCGCGAGCTTCGGCTCCAACGCCCAGGCGATGGCGGCCGGCCTCGCCGTCCTGACGGTGATGGAGGACGAGGAGACCGTCGCGAACGCCCGGCGCACCGGCGACCTGCTGCGCGAGCGGCTGGCGGCCCTGGTGGACCGCTACGAGCTGCTGCACGAGGTCCGCGGGCGCGGGCTGATGATCGGCATCGAGTTCGGCCGGCCGTCGTCGCTGAAGCTCCGCAGTCGCTGGACCATGCTCCAGGCGGCCCGCAAGGGGCTCTTCGCGCAGATGGTCGTGGTGCCGCTGCTCCAGAAGCACCGGATCCTCACCCAGGTCTCCGGCGACCACCTGGAAGTGATCAAGCTGATTCCGCCGCTGGTCATCGGGGACGCGGAGGTGGACCGCTTCGTGGCGGCGTTCACCTCCGTCATGGACGACGCGCACAGCGGCGGCGGACTGATGTGGGACTTCGGCCGGACGCTGGTCAAGCAGGCCGTGGCCAACCGCTGACGGAAGCCGCTTTGCCTCCGGGGCAAGTTATTTGCCCCGGAGGAAAGATCCTGGCCCAATGGAGGCATGAACCCTCCGGACGAAGGGGCGCCGGACGAGCTCCCCGGCGTCGCACCCCGACTGCGTGACCTGCGCCGGGGCCGTGGTCTCACCCTGGAGACCGCCGCCCGGCGGGCCGGGCTCTCCCCGGCCCATCTCTCCCGGCTGGAGACCGGCCGTCGGCAGCCCTCGCTGCCGATGCTGCTGGGGCTGGCCCGTATCTACGGTACGACGGTCTCCGAGCTGCTCGGCGAGCAGCCGCCCGAACGCGACGCGATCGTCCGCGGCGGCGGCTTCGAGGGGGCGGAGGCGGACGGCTGGATGTACCGCCAGGCCGGCGGGTCCGGCCGCGCGATGCAGGCGCTGCGGGTGCGCGTTCCGTACGGGGCCCAGGGCGACCTGGTCCGGGTCCACCCCGGCGAGGAATGGCTGTACGTCATGGAAGGGCGGCTGCGGGTCGGGCTCGGCGACACCGTGCACGACCTCGAACCCGGCGACAGCGCCCACTTCGACTCGCTCACCCCGCACCGGATCGCGGCCGTCGACCGCGGCGGCGCGGAGCTGCTCTTCGTCCACACCCTGCTGCAGAGCCCCGCCGCCGATCTCTGCCTCGGCAACGCCCTCCACGCGCGCTGACCGGCCGGTCCCGGCCGGCTCCCTCCTTCGCTCCACCGGCCGCGAGGCCGACAGAGAGGACCGTCATGTCCGATTCCGAACACTACGACCCGCTGGGCCCCGGACGTCGCGCGAACGAGGACCCGCAGGAGAAGCGGATGCCGCGCGGCGTGGTGATCCGTCTCTTCGCCTATCTGGTGGCGGGCCACATCATCGCGGGCTTCCTCTACCTGCTCTTCGTGGTGGCCGGGAGCAAGTGACGGCCCGCCTCCGGGGGATCGCCGCCGGCCGGGTCAGCCCTGGTCGAGCAGGCGCTCGCGCAGCCGCTCCCGGGTCGCGGAGGAGACCTTCAGCCCCTCGGCCAGGTAGCGGTCCGTCGTTCCCCAGTTCTCCTCGATGGCCGTGAAGGCCGCCGCGAGGTAGGCGGGCCGCGCCCCGAAGAGCGGGTCCAGCAGCTCCATCACCTCGGGCGACATACCGGTCTCGGACGCGTCGGAGCGCTTCACGTTGTAGCGGCGGTGGAGATCGTTGGACTTGAGGTAGTCCTCCTCGATCGCCTCCGGCTCGACGCCGACCGCCAGCAGCGCGACCGCGATCGAGAGACCGGCCCGGTCCTTGCCCGCCGCGCAGTGCATCAGGGCCGGGACGCTGTCCTCGGCCAGGGAGTGCAGCACCCGGCTGTGCTCGGCGGTGCGGTCCTCGATCGTCGCGCGGTACATCCGGATCATGCGTTCGGCGCCCTTGCCGTTCGCCAGGACCGAGCGCAGCTGCTCGATGTTCCCGTCGCTCACCAGTCGCCAGAACTCCGCGCCGTCGGCCGGGTCCGAGAGCGGAATGCTGACATTGCGGACACCGGCCAGCTCGATGTCGTACCCGTCGAGCCGGTGGTCGGCCGAGTGGCGGAAGTCGAAGATCGTGTGCAGCCCGAGCCCGCCGAGGAAGGCCGCGTCCTCGGCGGTGGCGTGCGCCAGGTGGCCGCTGCGATAGAGCCGGCCGAACGCGGTGCGCCGCCCGTCCGTGGTGGGAAGCCCGCCCACGTCGCGGAAATTGCGGACTCCGGTCAGCGCGGTCTCTGTCGGCGGGACCTGCGGCACCTGCTGCGTCACGGTGGCTCCTGGGATCTCTGGCGTCGGCGCGGCTCGCCGGCGAGGGCGCTCCCGTGACGATACGACATCGATTCGACGGAAAATCATCTCGGTCACGCACGCGGGGCGGGGCGCCGCGTGGGCCGGGCTGACCCGGCGTCAGGGGCGACGCCGACGGCGTGTCCGTATTGGTGTATTTCGCAGAACATGCCCCGCTAATGGGGGAGATGGGATTCCGGAGGTGAGCGGGATCATATCCGTGACGGACCGTGGTGAGCGCGCCTCGGGGCATTCCCGTTGCCCGCACGGAAATTCAAGATCCGTAATCCACGGAGTGTGACGGGAAATCCGGAACGATATTGAATCGATGATTCCGGTACGCAACCGATGGCTTGTTCCGCTCGTCCTGACCGGTTTACGGTCGCCGCAATCCGGACGGACCGCCTAATCCTGCCGCCGCCCGGAATTCGCACCCACCCACTCACGCGTGGCAGGAGCGGGGGAACCAGGTAAGCCGCCGATCCGGAGCGATCCGGACCGGCTCGGGGTGAAGTCGCCGCAACGCGACCGGGCATCTCCAGCCCGAACCCGACAGCTCACCTCGCAGGCGCCGGAGAGGAACTTCCCCATGCCCGCACAGGGTAAGCACCGTCGTCCGAAGTCCGGCCCGATCTCCCGCGGCGTCATCGCCGCAGGGACCGGCGGCGCCGCACTCGCCCTCCCGCTCATCGGCGCCACCGTGGCGAACGCCGCGGACCAGGCCGCTCCGGCCGCGAAGTCCGCCGCCGCCTCGGTCGCCGCCGCGCACACCGCCCCGTCGGCCGCCCCCGCCGCGTCGAAGGCCGCCCCGAAGACGTACGCCGTCGTCGCCGGCGACTATCTGTCGAAGATCGCCGCCGAGCAGAAGCTCAAGGGCGGGTGGGAGAAGCTCTACCAGGACAACCGCTCCACCGTCGGCGAGAACCCCAGCCTGATCCACCCGGGCATGAAGCTGACCCTCGGCGCCAAGGGCTCCGCCCCGGCCGAGAAGTCCGCCGCGAAGTCCGCCGCTCCCGAGGCCGCCCCGAAGAAGGCCGCTCCGGCCCCGAAGGTCGCTCCGAAGGCGGACCCGAAGCCGGACACCATCTCCGCCGACGACTCCGAGGGCTCCGGCAGCTCCGCGCAGACCGGCTCCTCCGAGGCCACCGGCTCCGGCTGGTCGGCCCCGCTCGCCAGCGCCAACGTCACCACCCAGTACCGCGCTTCCGGCGCCAGCTGGTCCAGCGGCTACCACACCGGCTCGGACTTCCAGGCCGCCTCCGGCACCCCCGTCCTCGCCATCGGGCCGGGCACCGTGGTCTCGGCCGGCAACAGCGGCTCGTACGGCAACGAGGTCGTCATCCAGCACGAGGACGGCATGTACTCCCAGTACGCCCACCAGTCCTCGCTGAACGTCTCCGTCGGGCAGACCGTCACCGGCGGCCAGCAGATCGGCCTCTCCGGCTCCACCGGCAACTCCACCGGCCCGCACCTGCACTTCGAGGTCCGCACCGGCCCGGGCTACGGCTCGGACGTCGACCCGGTCGCGTACCTGCGTCAGCACGGCGTCTCCGTCTGACCGAGCGCGGCGAGAAGTATCCGAGGGGCGGTGCGCGGCGGCGCATCGCCCCTCTCTTTATTCCGGCTTTACCAAAACCTGACCGGGTGGTCTATCTCACCACCCGTCAACCCCGTATTACGGTCGCGTAGGTCACATCGAACGATGCAGGATAAGTGCTTGTGGCAGACGATTCGAGAAACAACCAGCAGCACATCATCGGGTCGTACGCGGCGATTGGCGACAGTTTCACCGAGGGCGTCGGCGACCCCGGCCCCGACGGCACCTTCGTCGGCTGGGCGGACCGCTTCGCGGTCCTCCTCGCCGACCGGCTTCCGGCCCCCGACGCGGAGGCCGGCCCCGAGGACTCCCCGCACGGGGACTTCCGCTACGCCAATCTCGCCGTACGAGGACGTCTCCTCGACCAGATCGTCGAGGAGCAGATCCCGCGCGCCAAGGAACTGGCCCCCGACCTGGTCAGCTTCTGCGCGGGCGGCAACGACATCATCCGGCCCGGCACCGACCCCGACGATCTCGCCGAGCGCTTCGAGCGGGCCGTCGCCGACCTGAGCAACGCCGTCGGCACGGTCATGGTCACCACCGGCTTCGACACCCGGGGCGTTCCGGTGCTGCGCCACATGCGCGGCAAGATCGCCACGTACAACGTGCATCTCCGGGCCATCGCCGACCGCTACCACTGCCCCGTGCTGGACCTGTGGTCGCTCCGCTCCGTCCAGGACCGGCGCGCGTGGGACGCCGACCGGCTGCACCTGTCGCCCGAGGGCCACACCCGCGTCGCCCTGCGCGCGGCCCAGGTCCTCGGCCACGAGGTGCCCGCCGACCCCGACCAGCCGTGGCCGCCGCAGGCCCAGCGCACCCCCTTCGACGAGCGGCGCGACAACATCCAGTGGGCCCGCGAATACCTGGTGCCGTGGATCGGGCGACGGCTGCGCGGAGAGTCCTCCGGCGACCACGTCGAGGCGAAGCGCCCCGACCTGCTGCCGCTGTAGCGGTCGCAGCGGTCAGGGCTCCAGCACGGGGAGCGCACGCCGGGACGGGCTCGGCACCACGAGCCCGTCCGGCGGCGTGCCCGCGCCCGGCGGACGCCCCGCCGGTATCCGCTCCAGGACACCGCCCGCGAACACGTCGTACAGCGGCAGCGACTCCAGATGCACATAGCCGATGTGGCAGTCGCACACGGCGAGCGGACAGGCCCGCGGGCCCAGCGCCCGGCGGTAGCCGCCGTCGTAGAGGTTGCCCAGCTCGGCCTTGACGAAGTGACAGCGCCGCACCGTGCCGTCGCCGTCCACGGAGATCACCGACTCGCCCGTCCGGCAGGGCAGCCCGGCCGAGCGGTGCGGATCACGGCTGTAGGGGAACAGCGGATCCAACTCCGTCCAGCGCGCCGCCTCCTCGTCGGTGTACGTGTGCCCCTCGGCGGCGTTGATCCAGAGATAGACCTCGTCCGGCAGCGCCGCCCGCAGCCGACGCGCCTCCTCCAGATGGTCGTCGAACCCCACCACGCCCACGCTGTAGCGGATGCCCTTCGCCGACAGATCCCGGCATTTACTCAGAAACCGGTCGTACGGGGTCTGCCCCGGGTGGTACGTGCACCAGAGCGCGATCCGCTCCGGATCGGCCTCCGCCAGCCAGCCGGTGCGGCCGCTCAGGTTCGTCTGGATCGCCACCCGGCCGATGTGCGGCAGATGCGACAGCTCCGTCAGCGCCCGCCGGTACCAGGAGCGCACCAGCCCCTCGCCCCACGGGGTGAACAGCACGGACAGCCGGTCGTCGGTCTGCTCCGCCGCCCAGCCGGTGAACCGCTCCAGCGCCTCCCGGTCCGCCGTGAGCTGCGCGCGGTTGTCCCGCCGCTTGGCGAACGGGCAGTACGGACAGGCGTAGTCGCAGGAGGCCAGCGGGCCCCGGTAGAGAATCGTCAGGTCCATGTCCGGCTCACTTCCGCTCGTACGCGGCCATCGCGGCCCGTACCCCGGGGGAGAACAGCGCCGGACCCAGCGCGTCGGAGTGGGCGAGACCCGACGGGGACAGCCGCAGCAGACCGTCCGGCGCCGAGGTGTCCAGCCAGCCCCGGGCCGCGAACCCCGCCAGCTCGGCCGGGAAGTCCGCGCGCGGATCCGTACCGAACCGCGCCCGGTAGTCCGCCACCGGCAGCCCCGCCGCCTGGAGCAGCGACTGGAGGAGGTGGCGTCGGCGCGCCTCCTCCGCATCGACGTACCGGCCGACCTCGGCCCGGGAGAAGTCCTCGGTGGCGGTGAAGTGGTCGATGATCGAGCGGATCTCCCGCATGTCCACCGCGTAGTCGAAGGAGTAGTGCAGGGCCGCCGTGTACGAACGGGCTCCGCAGCCCAGACCGATCATGCCGTCGGTCTGGCAGGCGTAGTCCTCGGGTCCGTCCTGGGACTCCCGCGGGGCGTCGGTCCGCCGGAACATCCGCATCGACACCTGCTCGTAGCCGTGCGCCAGCAGATGGTCCCGGCCCACCGCGTACAGCCGCAGCCGCTGCTCGTCCCAGGCGGCGTCCTCCAGGGCCGGCGCCTGCGCACCGGCCGCCGCGGAGCCCAGGCGGTGCAGACCGGTGAGCGGGCGGACGTACAGCGGATACAGATAGAGCTCCTCCGGCCGCCAGGCCAGCGCCGCGTCCAGCGAGGCGAGCCAGCTGCGCTCGGTCTGTCCGTCGATGCCGTAGATCAGGTCGATGTTCAGCACCGGGATGGCCGCCTCGCGGATCCGGCCGAGCGCCGCCTCCACATCGGCCCGGCGCTGCGGGCGGACGGCCGCCCGCGCCTCCTCGTCCACGAAGCTCTGCACACCGATGCTGATCCTGGTGGCGCCCCGGTCGGCCAGCACCGCCAGCCGGTCCGCCGTCGCCGTGGACGGCGAGGTCTCCACGGACAGCGGGACCGCGCTCAGCTCGGCGCCCATCCGCTTCTCCGCTATGTCGCAGAGCCGCTCCAGCTCCCCGGCGGTCAGGAAGGTCGGCGTGCCGCCGCCGAACGCCGCCGCCGCGAACCGCACCGGCGCCTCGTCGCCCAGCGCGTCCCGGACGGCCACGGCCTGCCGCTCCAACGCGTCCAGATAGCGCGTCGTCAGCTCCTCGGGCGCGCCGATCCGGGTGAAGAGGTTGCAGAAGCCGCAGCGGACCTCGCAGAACGGTATGTGGAGATAGAGGGAGAGCGCGTCCTTGGGCTCCGCCGCCCACAGCGCGCGCAGCGACGGGCGGTCCTGCAGCGGGCGGTAGGCCGTCTTGTGCGGATAGGCGTAGACGTAACTCTCGTACGGCCGGACGGCGGGCATCGGGGCAGTGGTCATCGGGCGTCCCCCGGGTCGAGCGGTGCGGGTGGTGCGGCTGGCTCGGCTGGTTCGGCTGGTTCGAGGAAGAAGTGGGCGTACGGAACGGTCCAGACGGCCGGGTGGCCGAGGCGGTGACCGGTGTAACCGTCGTCGCCGTAGGCCGTGCCGTGGTCGGAACAGACGATGGCGAAGCACCGGCGGCGGCTGCTCGCCGCGGCGAAGAGCCGGCCGATGTGCCGGTCCACGTACTCCAGGGCCGCCGCGTGCGTGGCGCGGGAGTCACCCGCCTCGCGGGTCGCTCCGGGCAGATGGAACCAGTTCGGCTGATGCAGGGCGGACACATTGACGAAGAGGAACAGCCGTTGCTCCCGGGGGAGCGCCGCGACGACCTCCTCCGCCCGGGCCACCTGCTCCTCGAACGAGGTGGGCGAGGCGACACCGAAGCCGGGTTCCCAGTGGCTCTCCTGGAACATCCCGGGCAGCACCGAACCGAGCGGCCCCAGGCGGTTGAAGAAGCCGACCCCGCCGACGCACACCGTGCGGTAGCCCTCGGCGGCCAGCCCCGACACCAGATCCGGTGTGTCGAAGACGAATGTGCCGTCCGCCGTCGTCTCACTGCCCGCGAACCGCGCCGCGAACAGCCGCGGATGCGGTCCCGGGGAGGCGGGCGTCGGCAGGAACCCGGCGAACATCGCCTGGTGCGAGGCGTAGGTGAAGCTGCCCGGGGCATGCCGCTCCTCCCAGCCGCCCCCGGGCAGATGCCGGGCGAGGTTCGGGATGCGCCCGGCGGCGGCCAGCTCGACGGCGACGTCGTGGCGCAGGGTGTCCAGGGTGACCAGCAGCAGATCGTGGCTGCCCACGACCTCGCCCATGTCGGGCCGCCCGGATCCTGCGGGCTCGGGGGACGGGTCGGGGTCAGGAAGCGGTGACGGCACGGTGATTCCTTGCTCGGTCCAGTACGGCGGCGACCTGCGCCGCATAGGTGTCCAGGCCCTCGGCGCCGCTGCCCGGCAGACCGGTCAGTCCGGGCAGCAGATCGCCGAAGGCGTTGACCTCTCCGACGGCGAAGCGCCGCCAGCCGGCCGTGGGCAGCAGATCGACGCCCACACAGGGCGTCCCGGGGAAGCAGGCCGCGGCCCGCTCGCACATCGCCAGCGCCTCGCGCCAGCAGCCGCCCGCCGCCGCCACGGCGGCCCGGACCTCGTCGAGGTCACCGCGCGCACCGCCGAGATGCAGATTGGTCATGGGGCTCGTGCTCGTCCGCACCACGGCGTGGGTCGCCCGGCCGCCGACCACCACGATCCGCAGATCGGCGGCCCGCCCCCGCTGGGACGACTTCGGCAGCCAGCGCTCGATGTGCAGCCCGTCCGGGGCCAGCGCGTCCACGACCGCGCCGACCTCCCGCTCCGAGCTGTAGCGGCGGACCCGCAGCGAGTTGAACAGCCGCCCCGACGCGTCCCGTTCCACCGAGGTGCTCGCCCGGACCCGGCCGGGGCCCGCCGTCTCCACCGCCAGCACCCCGGAGGCCGAGGAGCCGTGCGCGAGCTTCACGAACGCCCGCGGCATCCGGTGCTCGCGCAGCGACTCCCGTACGTCGGACCAGCCGCGCACCGGCGCCGCCCCCGGGCCGGACGTCGGCGAGGCGGGCACGGAGACCCCCGCGCGGTCGAGAAGCCCGTGGCACAGCCGCTTGTCGAAGAGCACGGCGATGTCACCGGGGGAGCCCAGCACCTCGGCGCCCGCCTCCGAGGCCGCGCCCGCCACCGAGGCCACCGCCGCGGTGAACCGCGCGTACCACCGGGCGGAGCCCTCCACCCGGGTCGGGTCGTCGACCCCCCGGAGCAGCCGCTCCACCTCGGCGTCCTCACCGGGCGAATCGATCCGCACGCTCTCGCCGGGCCCGAACACCGCCTCGCCGCGCAGCACCTGGAGCCAGGGCACGACCCGGGGCGGTGGCAGACCGGCGGACCGCACGGCCGCCTCGAAGAACGCGACCCGGCGGTTGTCCGGATTGCCGACGACCGCGAAGCGCGGGACCGGCCCGGCCGCGGGGCTATTCACTGACGGCGACATAGCGCTCCGGTTCGTCGTCCGGGTCCCCGTAGTCCTCCTCGGCCTCGCCGCCCTCGACCACGGCCGGAGCGCACGCGGTCCTGACGCGGTCCAGCACCGGGCCGGTGAGGTAGTGGTGGCGCAGGTCGAGCGTGGACAGGTGGTTCAGGGGCTGCCCGGTGAGCAGGGCCTCGCCGCCCGCGTCGCTCAGCGTGCCCATGGACAGCGCCAGGGTCTCCAGCTGGGCGACGACGGGCGCGGAGGCCACGGCGGTGGCGATCTCGTCCTGGATCTCGCTGTTCCGCAGGCCCAGGTGGCGCAGCCGGGGGAACACGCCGCCCGACAGGACCGGCCGGATGTCGTCGATCGTGGCATCACCGCCGTACCACGAACTGCCGAACCACAGGTCCAGCCGCTCCAGCGCGGGCAGTTCGCTCGCGGCGACCGCCCGCACCAGATCGCCGGACAGACCGCCGGACTCGAAGCGCAGCGACTTCAGTGCCGTATGGCGCAGCGGACGCAGCCCCAGCCCTTCCTGGCCGCAACCGCGCACGGTGAACTCCTCCAGCAGCGGGAGCGCTTCGAGCACCGGGGTGACGTCGCACATGCGCAGCCAGGACACCTCGCACTCCTCGCCCACCACATCGGCGAGGAACAGGGCGCGCAGCGCCGGGAAGCGGTCCGCGTGGGCGACGATCAGCTCCATCACCGGGGCGAACGGTGTGTAATCGTCATGCCACCAGGGCCCGATGACGAGCGCCCGGACCCGTGCCGTCTCCACCGAGTCCAGGAACTGCTGCCACAGGGCGGCGAAGTCCATGTCCTCGTCGTAGTCGCACTCCAGCCGCCAGGCCACGGAGTCGGCGGCGGGCAGGGTCCCGGACGAGGGCGCCGGAGTGTGCACGGGCAGCCCGTGGAAGTGGCTGAAGTGCTGGATGCCGATGTAGGTCATCAAGCCCTACTCCGAGACGGCGGTGTAGCGGCCCTCGACGCCCCGGCCGCCCCACGGCTCGTTCCGCTCGGACAGGTCGACGCGCACCCCGTGCGGCTCCAGGACCGAGCGGACACGCTGCTCCATCGCCTCGGTGAGGAAGTGGTGGTGGAGATCGAGCGCGTCGAGATGGATGAGCGGCTGTCCTTCGAGGAGCGCGGCGGCGCCTTCGTCCCCCAGCGTCCCTTCCGACAGGTCGAGAACCCGCAGCTGGGCGACGACCGGCGCCGAGGCGACGGCCACCGCGATCTCGTTCTGCACCTCGCTGTTGCGCAGGCCCAGGTGGTTCAGCCGGAGGAAACGGGTGCCGGAGAGCAGCGGGGCCAGGTCGGCGACATCGGTGTTCCCGCCGTAGGCGGACACACCGAGCCAGAGATCCAGCCGCTCCAGCGCGGGCAGTTCACTGTCCAGCACCCCGCGCACCACCTGGACGGGCAGCCCGCCCGCCTGGATGGTCAGCGCCCGCAACCGCTCGTGCTTCGTCGGCGGGAACACCAGGTCGGTGCCGCCCCGCACGCCGAACTCCGTCAGCGCGGGAAAGGCCGCCAGCAGAGCCGTCACGTCCGACTGCTGGATCCAGGTGATCTCGGCCTGCTCCGCCTCCAGATCCCCGATGAACACCGCCTCCAGCGACGTCAGCCGGTCGGCGGCGGCGATCACCAGGTCGATCGGCACGGAGGAGGTCTCCTCGTACGCCTCGCCCCACTGACCGATGATCAGGGCCCGGACCCCGGCCGGATCGACCGCGTTCAGGAAATCGGCGAACTCGTCCGCCCAGGGCCGGTCGTGCTCTTCGTGCTCCTCGTACGGAGAGACGAAGACGCGCCAGGCCACGGCATCGGCGGCGGGCCGGGCGCCCGCTTCGGTCGTGGCGTGGAAGTCGACGACCGGTAGGCCGCCGAACTCGTCCAGATGCTGCGCACCGTACATGGCCCTGAGCTCCTGATCCTGGGGAATCCTGGGGACTGCTGATGTCCGCAAGGTCTATCAAGCCGCACTGACAACGCCGCGACCGGGACCCGTCCACGGCCGCCGCGGGGGCCCGTTGTCAGACCCTGCCCGTAGCGTTTTTTCCATGGTCGGCACAGCGGGTGCCGCGACCGAGGGGAGACGTCTGTGTACCGCCAGGGCGATGTACTGATCATGGAGCTGGAGGAGTCGGCGGTGCCCGCCCCCTTCCTGGAGGCCCCGGGCGAACTGCGCGACGGGCGGGGGCGGCTGGTGCTCGCGCTGGGCGAGGTCACCGGACACGCGCACGCCGTCCAGGGCCCCGGCCGGCTGATCCGGGAGGCGGGCCAGTTCGGTCCGATGCTGCTCCATCTCCCCGAGGGCGGGCGGGTGGTGCACGAGGAGCACGCGACGATCCCGTTGCCCCGGGGCTGGTTCCGCGTCGTGCGCCAGCGGGAGTACGCACCCGGCGCGATCCGCATCGTGGCGGACTGACCGCCACCGCACCACGGGCACGCCGGAGCGGGCACAGCCGTCCGGAACGAGCACAGCCATCCAGAACGAGCACAACAGGGGACGGGGACAACCCATGCAGAACGTGAATTCCTGGCGGAGCGTGGCGGCGGCGACCGGCCGGGCGGACCGGGCGGCGGCCGAGGCCGGTGTGCGGCGCGCCTACCGCACCGCCGGCCTGGCCGAGCCGGACCGGATCATCTGGGCCGCATCGCCCCGGGCCGCCGTCGGGACGGTGGAGAAGCTGGCCGACACCGGACGGTCGGTGCGCGAGGAGGTCCGCACCCGCCCGTGGGCCGAGGAACGCCGCCGGATGTACGACGAGCTGGGCCCGGCGGGCTGGTCGGCGCTCTGGTCCGCCACCGGCGCCCAGCTCTGGGAGACCACGGCCGCGCTCGCCGACCGGATACGGACCGGTGTCGTCGCCGACCTGGCGCCCCGGCCCGAGGACGAGGGGGCCGTGCGGCTGGTGCTCCTGGACGCCGTGCTCGGCCAGCACGACGCCGCCTGGCTCGCCGCCTTCGACGGGCGCGGCGACCGGCTGACGGGCCTCGCGGAGGTGGCCCGCAACGCCGGCTGGTGGTGGCCCTACGAGCACGCCGTGGTCATCAGCGAGCGGCCCGACGTCCTCCACCGCGACGAGGCGGGCCGGCTCGACCACGGCGAGGGGCCGGCCCTCGCCTACGGGGACGGGTTCGCCCTGCACGCCTGGCGCGGCATGCCGGTCCCCGCCGCGTTCCTGGCCGAGCTGTCCTCCCTCACGCCCGAGCGGATCCGCGCCGAGGAGAACGCGGAACTGCGCCGCGTGATGCTGGAGTACTACGGCTACGACCGCTATCTCACCGAGTCGGGCGCCGAGCCCGTCCACCGCGACGGGACGGGCATCCTCTGGCGCATCGCCCTCGACGGCGACGAGGACGTCGTGATGGTCGAGGTGGTCAACTCCACCCCCGAGCCGGACGGCACGCACCGCACCTACTGGCTCCGCGTGCCGCCCGCCACCCGGACCGCGAAGGACGGGGTCGCCTGGACGTTCGGACTGGAGGGGGCGGCCTACGCACCGCTGCGCCAGACCTGACCACCCCGAAGGCCGTCCGTCAGCCGGTCGCGGACGGGTCCGCTTCCCGAGGGTCCGTTTCCCGGGGGTCGGCGGCCGGCGAACCGGTCAGCTCCGCGAGGTCGATGCCCAGCTCGCGGGCGAGCGCCTCGTCGGTCCACCGCAGCATCGTGGTCCGGGAGAGCGGACCCGCGTACGAGGTCGTCTGCACCGCCATCCCGTCCAGCAGGGCGGTCAGCCGCCAGGCCACCGACCGGGGATCCTCGCACCGGAACTCTCCGGCGGCGGCGCCCTCCTCGATGACCTGCGCCAGCTCCGCCTTCCACTGCTGGTCGAGGTCGCCCGCGACCTCACGGAGAGCGGGCTCGCGCAGGGAAGCGGCCCAGCCCTCGATCCACAGCCGCCAGCCCTTGGCCTGTCCCGTCGGCGCGTACCACCGCACGGCCGCCCGCAGCCGTCGTACGGCGGTGGTGCGCCGGGCCAGCAGCTTGCGGAGATGGGCGAGGTCGGCCTCGGCCGCGTACGCGAAAGCAGCGGCCACCAGCTTCTCCTTGGTCGAGAAGTGATAGAGGACGAGCGCGTTGCTCACGCCCAGCACCGAGGCCACATCGGCGATCCGCACGGACGAGACGCCGCGGACCTCGATCTGCCCGACCGCAGCGCGCAGCAGCTCCTCACGCCGCTCCGCCACGTTCAACCGGACTCTTGCCACCGGCCCACCCTAACCAATACGGCAGGTCAGCGACGGTGGGTCGGCGGCCGACGGAGGTGCGGGGCGGGCACGGCGCACCGGAATCCTCCGGCCGGCCCGGACGTTGCATCCTGCATGACGCGAATCGAACCGGCACAGGAAGCGCTGCTCCGCCTCATCGGTGAGCACGACGGCGGTGTTCTGGTCACTCTGAAGCAGGACGGACGCCCTCAGCTGTCCAATGTCAATCACGCGTTCTCCCCCGAGGAGCGGGTGATCCGCGTCTCGATCACGGAGGGCCGGGCCAAGACCCGTAACCTGCGGCGCGACCCCCGGGCGAGCTATCACGTCACCAGTGACGACCGCTGGGCCTGGACCGTGGCCGACGGCACCGCCGAGCTGACCCCGCCCGCCGCGGCCCCGGACGACGCCACGGTGGAGGCCCTGATCACGCTCTACCGGGACCTCAAGGGCGAGCACCCCGACTGGGACGACTACCGGCGGGCCATGGTCCAGGACCGCAGGGTGCTGCTCACCCTGCACATCGACCACGTCTACGGGCAACAGCGTGGCTGACACCGCCGCCGGCCGGATCGCCTGCCCCGTTCACCGTCTCCTGGTCGCCCCGTCGTACAGGCCGACCATAATGAGACGACACCGACTCCCTCAGGAGATGTTGTGACCGGCGCTGACTACTTGCTTCCGCTCCGCACGAAACTGCGCTCGATGCGCACCGAGTCCTTCGGGGCCGACCCGGCCGGAGCGCGGATGGAGCGCATCCGCCGCTCGCCCCATTTCGTCGACGGGGTGTTCCAGAACCCGGTGGGGGCCCGGACCAGGCCCTCCGGGTCCACGGTCGAGTTCGCCAAGATCTACTTCCACAAGGAGCAGCGGGCCCGCAGGATGCCGACGGGCACCGTGCCCGTCCACGCCACGACCCTCGCCGACCTGGCCGCACCGCCCGCCACCGGGCTCCGGCTGACCTGGATGGGCCATTCCAGCGTGCTGGCGGAGATCGACGGCCGGCGGATCCTGTTCGACCCGGTCTGGGGCGAGCGCTGTTCCCCGTTCCCGTTCGCCGGGCCCAAGCGCCTGCACCCCACGCCGCTGCCGCTGGCCGCGCTCGGACCCGTCGACGTGGTCGTGATCTCCCACGACCACTACGACCACCTCGACCTGCCGACGATCCGCGCCCTGGCCGGCACCGACACGGTCTTCGCCGTGCCGCTCGGCGTCGGAGCCCATCTGGAGCGCTGGGGTGTGCCCGCGGCCCGGATGCACGAGCTCGACTGGAACGAGACCGCGACGGTCGCCGGGATCCGGCTCACCGCCACCCCCGCACGCCACTTCTGCGGTCGCGGGCTGCGCAACCAGCAGCACACCCTCTGGGCGTCGTGGGCCGTCGTGGGCCCGGAGCACCGGATCTACCACAGCGGGGACACCGGCTATTTCCCCGGCTTCCGGGACATCGGGGCCGAGCACGGGCCCTTCGACGCCACCATGATCCAGATCGGTGCTTACTCGGAGTACTGGCCGGACATCCACATGACCCCGGCCGAAGGCATGCGCGCCCATCTGGACCTCCAGGGCGGCAGCCCGCACGGCGTGCTGCTGCCGATCCACTGGGGCACCTTCAACCTGGCCCCGCACGCCTGGGCGGAGCCGGGCGAGTGGACGAAGGACGCCGGCGAGGACGCCGGACAGCCGGTGGCGTTCCCCCGCCCGGGCGAACCGTTCGAGCCGGCCGGAGCCCTGCCCGTGGAGCCGTGGTGGCGGCCGCTGTCCACCACGCTCGCCCGCCCGTGGCGGCGCACCGAGGCGCAGGCGGACTCCGGTCCTGGCCCCGGTCCCGGGCCCGGCCCCGCAGCGGCGGCCCGGGGCGATCTCGATCTGGCCGGGGAGCGCTGACCGCTCACCGGACCTCCGGCCCGGGGCAGGTCCGGCCCTGGTCCGCCGGACACACCCCAGGGGCCGCCGCCGGTCCGCCCGGCGGCGGCCCTTCGGCGACTCAGCCCAGCCGGGACACGGCGTAGACCTCGATCGCTTCGCGCTGGTACTCCGCCAGGCCCGGGGCGATGGCCTCGTACGCGGCGCGCCACTGCTCGTTGTCCACGCAGGAGCGCCCGATCGCGCGGTACTCGTCGGCGGACACCGGGTGCAGTGCCGTGAGCGCCCGGTACTGCGCCTCGATCTCGGCCTGCACGGGCCCGGCGTCGGCCGGATCGCCCGCGGCCAGATGCTCGGCCAGCCGGATCATCAGCGCCGTGCGCTCGCGCTGTCCGGCCTCGGCCTCGGCCGGCGTCGTGGTGACGGCCCGTCGGCCGGCCTCCTCGGCGAGCCCGGGGAAGTCGCGCAGATTCGCCTCGTACTGGGAGGGCTCGATGCCCTCGAACAGGTTCTCCGGTCGGTTGATGGCGGTCATGGACGTACCGTCCCTTCTGGACTGTTCCAGTTCGGCGATCGTGCGGGAGACGGTCGCGGCCAGGGCGTCGAGCCGGTCGCGCTCGGCGAGCAGCCGCCGCCGGTGTCCGCGCAGGGCCTCCACCGTGTCGACCTGGTCGGCGAGGACCCGGCCGATCTCCGGCAGCCCGACGTCCAGCGCCCGCAGCACGAGGATCTGTTGCAGCAGCAGAAGCTGGTGCTCCTCGTAGTAGCGGTGGCCGTTGGAGCCGATCCGGGCCGGCGGCAGCAGGCCGATCTCGTCGTAGTGCCGCAGGGTCCGGGCGGTCACCCCGGACATCCGGGCGACCTCGGAGATCGGCCAGTCCATCGCCTCTTCCCACTCCCTCACGAATGCCTCACCGGGCCGGTTCCTCCGGCCCTGGTCATGACCGTAGAAGCTGCCGCAGCGGCAACTTCAAGTCCGCGTTCGCACCGGCCGGGCTCAGCACGCGCCCTCGTCGACGGTGATGGAGAGGCTGTACTCGACGCTCGTCAGCGTCGGCTCCGGCTCCGGCGGTGACACGGTCAGGCAGAACGTGGCGTCGACGTCCTTCGCCGTGACCTCGAACAGGTCGACGGAGCGGTCCGCGTCCTCGTCGTAGGGATCGTTCGCCTGCTCGACGTACACCACACCGCCGGAGGAGGGGCCCTCGCCGCTCTCCTCCAGCGCGCCGCGGATCAGGCTCTTGTAGCCGCCGGTCCAGGAGCCCATGGTCTGCGGCTCCGACTCCAGGTCCCGGACGGCCGCGTGCACCGCGTCGCGCAACTCGCCCTCGCTCCACGAAGAACTCGCGAAGAGGTAGTACATGGCTCCGGCGGCGAACAGCAGGGACCCGATGATGAGTCCGAGGCCGATCGGGTTGTTCGGGTTGTAGACATAGCGACTCGTGCCCCAGTTGGAGCGGACGAATATCGGCTCGTCGTCGTGATCCTTGCTCATGAACGGGAGCCTAAAGGGTGGCTCGTCCGTGCTCCGACACCGTCCGCGACGCAACGAACTGCCCCCGAAGCGCGTCTCATCGGGCGTGATGGATCTTCCTGAGTCCTCGGACCCCGCCGACTCCCCTGACGAGGACGCGAGCGTGCGTCCCGGCCCGCTGTGGCGCCACGCGCTGTGGGTGGCGGGCGTCACCGCCGCCGGAGTGGCGCTGGGATGGGCGGGCGCCCTGTTCCGCATCGGCCCAGAGGAGTACGGCATGCCGCCCGCGGCTCCGGGAGCGCTCTGGCCCTATCTGACCGCCTGGACCGTGATCGGCCTGGTGCTGGCCGCCCTCCTGCGCTCCGTGGCGGCCAGGGTTCCGGTCTACTACCCGGAGAAGGCCGCCATCGGTCTCGTCCTGATCGGCACGCGCCTTTCGCTCGGCTGGCGTCCGGAGCCCCTGGAAGTCGCGGGCCTGGCCGCGGCCGCGCTGCTCCTGGTGGCCGTCTGGTGCGCCGTCGCACTGCGCGGGGCGGCCGTCGTACGCCGCTCCGAGGGCACTCCCGACGTCGCCTAAGGAGTGTCCGCCGGACACCTCCTGGGGTCATGCGCGGCGGGCCGGGAGCAACCGCGTACGACACGCCGCCCGCTCCGGTACCGGTGACGGGAGACACGCCCGGCGCGCGGGGCACACTGGGGCGGTCCCGAATCCCCGTACGAAGGAGCGTGCAGTGGCCCTCACCCGTGAAGAGCGCGAACAGTTCCTCGCCGAACCCCATGTCGCCGCACTGGCCGTCGCGTCGCGGGACAGCGACCGGGCCCCGCTCAGCGTGCCCATCTGGTACCAGTACGCGCCCGGCGGCGACGTGCGCATCCTCACCGGCCGCACCTCGCGCAAGGCCGAACTGATCGCCGCGGCGGGCCGGTTCACGCTGCTGGCCGACCGGCTGGAGCCGACCATCCGGTACGTCTCCGTCGAGGGGCCCGTCGTCGACACCCGCCCCGCCACGCGCGCGGACCTGGAGGAGCTGTCGGCGCGCTACCTCCCGGCCGAGAAGGTCGCCGCCTACGTGGACTTCTCCTGGGAGAACCACGGCGAGCAGGTCGTGATCACCCTGTGTCCCGAGCGCTGGATCAGCTCGGACCTCGGCCAGGTCTGAGCCACGGCCGTACGGCCCCGCCGTGGCGTCCGCCTCCCGCCGGTCCGCCCGGCGGGGCTCGCCACGTGTGGCGACGCCGGTACGGGGGAGGCGTGCCCCATGCACTCCTGGACTCTCGACGACATGCCCGACCTCAGCGGCACCACCGCCGTGGTCACCGGCGCCAACAGCGGCATCGGCGCGGTGACCGCCCTCGTCCTGGCCCGCTCGGGCGCCCGTACCCTCCTCGCGTGCCGCGATCCGGAGCGCGGCCGGCGCGCCGTGGAGGCCGTCCGCCGCGCGGCCCCCGGCGCGGACGCCCGGCTCGTCCGCCTCGATCTGGCCGATCTGAGCAGGGTGGCCGAGGCCGCGGAGGTCATCGCCAAGGAGGCCGACGGGCGGCTCGACCTGCTGGTGAACAACGCCGGGGTGATGGCCCTGCCTCCGCTCCGTACGGCCGACGGTTTCGAGATGCAGTTCGGCACCAACCACCTGGGCCACTTCGCCCTGACGCATCGGCTGCTGCCCGTCCTCGGCACCCAGGGTCCGGCGCGTGTCGTGACCCTCTCCTCGCTCGGCCACCGCATCGGCCGCATCGATCTCGGCGACCTCAACGCCGAGCGCGCGTACGGCAAGTGGCGGGCCTACGGCCAGTCCAAGCTCGCCAACCTGCTGTTCACGGACGAACTGGACCGGCGGGCCCGCGCCGCAGGCCGGGACCTGGTCGTGCTCGCGGCCCATCCCGGGTTGTCGGCAACGGAGTTGGGGCAGGCCGGGCCGCGGCTGGCCGGGCGGAACTGGGCCGCGAAGCTGGAGCGGACCTCACGGCTGTACACCCAGCCGGCATCGGTGGGCGCCCTGCCCGTCCTGTACGCGGCGACGCTGCCCGACGCCCCGGGCGGCTCGTACTACGGCCCCGCACGCCTCGGCGAGACCCGGGGAGCCCCCGCTCCCGCCCGGAAGTCGCGGCGCGCCCAGGACGCGGTCATGGCACGGGCGTTGTGGGACGAGTCGGCCCAGCTGACCGGACTGGACGCCGACGCCGTGTGACGCGTAAGGGGGCGGGCGAATAACACGTCGTGCGGCCCCGGGGCGCGCTGATAGGAAGGGGCGATGGACACCGATGCGCCGGAACCCCCGGCTTCCCGGGCTTCCCCGGACCTGCTGGACCGCCTGATCGCCGAGCGCGCCTGCGAGCGGCTGGTCGTCGAGTTCGTCCGCACCCTCGATCTGGGTGAACCCGGCGACGTGGCCGAGCTGTTCACCCCCGACGGGGTCTGGGAGTGGGCCGAGGGGGACCGGCGGATCGAGGGCCGGGACACCCTGCGGGCCTACTTCGGGGCCCGTCCGGCCGACCGGCTCTCACGCCGCCTGTGCACCAACATCCTGGTGACCCTGACGTCCGCCTCGACAGCGAGCGCGAGCACGTACTTCACGACGTACCGCGTGGACGGCCACACCGGCGGCATGCTGCCGCCGCGCCTTCCCGTGCAGGTCGGGCACTACGAGGACACGTTCCGGAAGGTCGACGGGCGCTGGCTGCTCGCCGCGCGGGCCCTGTTCCTCGACTTCGGCGGACCGACCGAACGGCTGGCACCGACCGCTCCGCGCTGAGGCGAGAGCCCGGTGCCCGGCAGGTCTACCTGCCGGGCACCGGGCGGCGTGCCGAAGAGCGTGCCGTAGGTCAGACCGCCGGCGCCGGGTAGGTCGGGTACTCCACCCCGGAGACGTGCTGGACGACCCGGATGACCTGGCACGAGTAGCCGAACTCGTTGTCGTACCAGAGGTAGAGGATCGCGTTGTCGCCGTCGACCTTGGTGGCGCCCGCGTCGACGATCGAGGCGTGGCGCGAGCCGATGAAGTCGCTGGAGACCGCGTCGGGTGCGCTGATGAAGTCGATCTGGCGCTTGAGCGGCGAGGCCAGGGAGACGTTGCGGAGGTAGTCGAGAACCTCTTCGCGGGTGGTCTCGCGCTCCAGCCGCAGGCTGAGGATCGCGATCGAGACGTCCGGCACCGGGACGCGGATCGAGCTGCCGGTGATCGGCGCGTCGAGGTCGGGCAGCGCCTTGGCCACGGCCGAGGCCGCGCCGGTCTCGGTGATGACCATGTTGAGCGCCGCCGAACGGCCACGACGGTCAGAACTGTGGTAATTGTCCAGCAGGTTCTGGTCGTTGGTGTACGAGTGGACCGTCTCCACGTGCCCGCGCAGAACGCCGTACTCGTCCGCCATCGCCTTCAGCGGCGGCACGATCGCGTTGGTCGTGCAGGACGCGCAGGACAGGATCCGCTCGTCCGGCTTGACCGTGTCGTGGTTGACGCCGTGCACGATATTCGGGACGTCGCCCTTGCCCGGCGCGGTGAGCACGACCTTGGCGATGCCCGCCTGGAGGTGCTTGGAGAGGCCCTCGCGGTCACGCCACCGGCCGGTGTTGTCGATCAGGATGGCGTCCTTGATGCCGTACGCCGTGTAGTCGACCGTCGTCGGGTCGTCGGAGTAGATCACCTTGATCTCGTTGCCGTTGGCGATGATCTTGCTGTTCGCCTCGTCGACGGTGATCGTGCCCTGGAACTGGCCGTGGATCGAGTCGCGTCGCAGCAGCGAGGCGCGCTTGACGATGTCCTGGCCGGAGCCCTTGCGGACGACGATGGCCCGCAGGCGCAGGCCGTTGCCCGAGCCGGCCTTCTCGATGAGCAGGCGGGCCAGGAGGCGGCCGATGCGGCCGAAGCCGTAGAGCACCACATCGCGCGACGCGCGGCGCTCGATCTTGTTGTCGCCCGTCGCCCCGGCGACGGCCTCGGCGGTGAACTCCTCGACCGAGAGTCCGCGCCCATCGGCCCGGTACGTCGCGGCCAGCATGCCTATGTCGATCTGGGACGGGCCGAGATCGAGCGTCGTCAGCGCCCGCAGGAACGGCATCGTCTCGGTGACCGAGAGTTCCTCACCCGCGATCTGCCGGGCGAAGCGGTGGGTCTTGAGGATGCTGACCACCGACTTGTTCACCAGGGAGCGGCTGTGCAGCAGGACATTGACGTCCTGCTCGCGGTGCAGCTTCCCGATGATCGGGATCATCGACTCCGCGATCTCCTCGCGGTGCATCCAGTTGGTGAACGAGTCGTCATTGACAGTCACAAGTTTATCTTTCGAGCTAGGCGGCGCTCATATGGTAACCGGCCGCATCCGCGTCCCTTCGGGCGGTGCCCTACCTGCGGGTAAACCCGGAACCGGCACCCCTTGCGTCGCCTCGGCGTGCTCGAAGTGTCCAGCATGTGAACGGCCGTCGGCGGTGCGGGGCGATTCGGGGTCAAGGCGGCGCAATCGGGCGCGCGTGCGAGAGGTCATACCAGAGTGGGACGGATGGCGGGCAAGTTCGACAACTGCCCGTCGCGCATACGTCATTGACGACTACCGTGTGTGCCCGGTGATCAACGGTGGGCTCATAACGTTCGGGCCTGCCCGACCGATGACCCGAGCCTGACCGACCACCGTAGGGGCCACCACATGGACGCCGGTACGACCGCCGACCCCCGGTGCCCCCTGTACCGAGGACGCTGATGTCTCAACTTCGCGCACCCGAAGCGCGACCGGACCGCCGTGAGGGCGGGCGGCACGGCCGCCCCGGCACGCGCGCCCACTCGGCCACGAGCAGGCCGCGCGCCGCAGGGGCTTCCCCCGACGCCCGTATACGCCCCCAGCTGCTGCGGACCGCCCTGCTCCCGGCCATCGCCGCGGTGCTCAGCGGAGCCGCGGCCGTCATCTTCACCGTCCGCGCCGGAGCCGTCGGCTCCTCGCCCAGCCTCTGGGCGGCGCTCGGCGGATCGGCCGCCCTGGCCGTCGCCGCCGTCGCCGCCGCCTACCTCGGCGCCAACCGCGTGGCGGGCCAGGTGCTCGACCGGGCCCTCGCGCTCCGCCGCGCCAGCGCCCAGGGCCAGGCCGAGCTGCAGCGGGTGGTGGAACAGCTCCGCAACGGCGAAACCGTCGCCGCGCGGCGGCCGGCGCAACCGCCCGCGCCCGGGGCCGACGCCTTCGACCTGCTCGGACAGGAGATGGCGCGGGCCCAGGAGGCCGCCGTCGCCTCCGTCGTCCAGGCCTCCCAGCTCTTCAGCAGCACCGGCAACGAACAGAAGGTCGAGGTCTTCGTCAACCTCGCGCGGCGGCTGCAATCCCTCGTCCACCGCGAGATCCAGATCCTCGACGAGCTGGAACACGAGGTCGAGGACCCCGACCTCCTCAAGGGCCTCTTCCACGTCGACCATCTCGCCACCCGGATCCGCCGCCACGCGGAGAATCTCGCCGTTCTCGGCGGGGCCGTCTCCCGGCGGCAGTGGAGCAACCCGGTCACCATGACCGAGGTGCTCCGCTCGGCCATCGCCGAGGTCGAGCAGTACCCCCGGGTCAAGCTGGTCCCGCCGATAGAGGGCACCCTGCGCGGCCACGCCGTCGCCGACGTGATCCACCTGCTGGCCGAGCTGGTCGAGAACGCCACGGTGTTCTCCGCCCCGCACACCCAGGTGCTGCTGCGCGTCCAGCACGTCACCGCCGGGCTCGCCCTGGAGGTGGAGGACCGCGGTCTCGGGATGCCGGAGCACGAGCAGAAGCGGATGAACGCCCTGCTCTCCGACCCCGACCAGGTCAACGTCGCCCATCTGCTCCAGGACGGCCGGATCGGCCTGTTCGTCGTCTCGGCCCTGGCCCGCCGCCACGGCATCGCCGTCCGCCTCCAGAGCAACATCTACGGCGGTACGCAGGCGGTGCTGGTCCTCCCGCAATCGCTGCTCGGCACCGACCCCGACGCCCCGCCGTCGCCCGACGCCGTACCCGTACCGCCCCCCGGCGCCGTACACCGGCCGCCCGTCGAGGCCGGAAACCGGAGCGGAACGCCCCGGCCGGCGGCTCCGGCCCCGGCGCCCACCGGTGCTTCGCAGCAGGCGCCCGGCCCCGGGCAGCACGGCCGCCCGCCGTCGCCCGCGGGCGATCACGGGCGGAACGGGCGTCCGCGACCGCCCGCGGGCGAGGCCCCGCCCCTCCCGCTGCGCGCCGAGCGCATCGACCGCCCCACACCGCCCGCCTCCCCGCCCGAGCGCGACGACCGGTCCGCACCGGCACCCCTCCATGAGCGCGACGACCACCGGTCCGCACCGGCACCCGTCCACGAGCGCGACCACAGCCCGGCTTCGTCCCCCGCCCGGCCCGAGCTGCCCAAGCGGACGAACCAGGAAAGCCTCGTCCCGCAACTGCGCGAGGCACCCGCCCCGCGCGTCGAGGACGAGCACGCCCTGCACGACCCGGGACTCATGGCGGCCTTCCGGCGCGGCGTCGACCTCGCCGAGGCCCAGACCGCCCAGGAGGAGGGCCCCGACGGCGGCCCCGGGACCCCCGGCTCCACGGGCACCGGAGGCCAGACCGCGCTCGACGCCCCCCTGGAGTCCCTCTCGCCCCTTCCCGTGCGCGGAGCCACCGCACCGCCCGAGCGCCCCGGCCCGGAACGGACGCCGCGGCCGGACCACTCGCTGCCCGCGGCCGGCCTGCCCGTACCGGACAGCTACCCACCCGACGCGTATCCGCACGACAGCGCCGCGTACCAGCGCCACGCCTACGCCGAGGGTGCCCACGACCGCGAAGCGGGCGAGCCCGGAGCGTTCGCGGCCGAGCCCTTCCTGCCGGGCCCGGCCGTCCCGGAACCCCGCAAAGACACCACCTTCAAGGAGTAGACACCATGACGACCGATATGCCGTCCGGTCAGGTATCGGACCTGGACTGGCTGCTGAGCGGGCTGGTCCAACGCGTGCCCTACACGCGCAGCGCGGTCCTGCTCTCCGCCGACGGGCTGGTGAAATCCGTCCACGGCATGGACCCCGACAGCGCCGACCACATGGCGGCCCTGGCCGCCGGTCTCTACTCGCTGGGCCGGAGCGCCGGGGCCCGCTTCGGGGACAACGGGGACGTCCGGCAGGTGGTCGTCGAGCTGGACTCCACGCTCCTGTTCGTCTCCACCGCCGGATCCGGCACCTGCCTCGCCGTCCTCTCCGGGCGCGAGGCGGACGCCGCGGTGCTCGGCTACGAGATGGCGATGCTGGTCAAGAGCGTCCGCCCCTATCTGACGACCCCGCTGCGGCAGCCGGCCGGGGCGCCCTTCACTCCGGGGCTGTGAGGATGCCGGCCCCGCAGGACGGGCCCCTGCTCGACGACGCGGCCGGCCGGCTGATCCGCCCGTACACGATCAGCAACGGCCGCACCCGGCCGTCCACCGCGTTCGACCTGCTGTCCCTGATCATGGCCACGGGCATCGAGCCGGACATCCCGCTCGGCCCGGAGCACACCGTGGCCCTCGGCATGTGCGAAGGGCCGATGTCCGTCGCCGAGATCGCCGCACACCTCCGGCTGCCCGCGGTCGTCGCCAAGGTCATCCTCTCCGACCTGGTCGCCTGCGGCGCCGTCACCGCGCACGCCCCCGCTTTCCACGACATGCCCACCGACCGATCCCTGCTGGAGGCAGTGCTCGATGGTTTACGACGACAGCTCTGACCGCACCGGAACCTCCGAGTTCTTTCCCGTGGCCCTCAAGGTCCTGGTCGCCGGCGGGTTCGGCGTCGGCAAGACGACGTTCGTGGGCGCGGTCAGCGAGATCGCCCCGCTGTCCACCGAGGAACTGCTCACCCAGGTCAGTGTGGGTACGGACAATCTGGACGGCGTCGAGTCCAAGACGGCCACCACCGTCGCCATGGACTTCGGCCGCATCACCCTCTCCGAGCAGCACGTGCTCTATCTGTTCGGCACACCGGGCCAGGAGCGCTTCTGGTTCATGTGGGACGAGCTCTCCCAGGGCGCGCTCGGAGCGGTGGTGCTGGCCGACACCCGGCGCCTCGCCGAGTGCTTCGCCGCGGTGGACTTCTTCGAACGGCGCGGCATCGGATTCATCGTCGCCGTCAACGAGTTCGACGGCGCCTACCGCTACGAACCCGACGAGGTCCGCGCCGCGCTCGACCTCGGGCCCGAGGTGCCCGTCGTCCTGTGCGACGCCCGGATCGCCAGCTCCGGCACGGGCGCCCTCGTCACCCTCGTCCAACACCTCATCAACGCCACCTCGGCGCCCGCCCCACTCCAGACCTTCGGAGCTCACCCGTGACATCCTTCGCCACCGGCCGGATGCTCCTCACGCCCACCGACCGGCACGGCCCGGCCCGCGCACAGCGGCTGCGCAAGCTGGATCTCGGCGAACGCCCCGACGCCTCCTACGACAACTTCGACGCCTTCGCCGACAAGGTGGCCGAAGTGACCGCCACCCCGTTCTCGATGGTCAACTTCATCGACGAGAACCGGCAGTTCTTCGCGGGACTGCACACCCCGGCGGGCAACCGCGGCGGCCGGGACCTCGGTTCGGCCGCCGCGGGCAGCAACCGCAGCAGCCGGTACATGGCCCGCGACCACGGCTACTGCCCGCACGTCCTCGTCCGGCGCAAGGCCCTCGTCCTGGACGACGTCTGCGACTACCCGCGCTTCGCGGGCAATCCGGTGGTGGACGACATAGGCATCCGCTCCTATCTCGGGGCGCCGCTGATCGATCGCACCGGCATCGCGCTGGGCACCGTCTGTGCCGTCGACACCGTGCCGCGCCCCTGGGGGCGGGCCGGGCTCGACACCATCAAGTCGCTCGCCCATGAACTCGTCCGCCAGATCGACGACCGGGAGGGCCACCACCCCATCTGACGCCGCCCGGCTCCGAAGGCGGCGGTGCGGGCGCTCAACTCCCGGGCGGCGCACCGGTGCTGCCCCGCAGGACCACATTCCCCTCGATCCGCAGCACCCGGGAGCGCCCCGCCCCCGACGGTGTCCGCAACGCGAGGGCGATCACCTGCTCGCCCATCTCCGTGAGTGGCAGCGCCACCGTGGTCAGCGGCGGCGACACCTCCCGTACGACCGGGATGTCGTCGAACCCCGCGAGCGACATGTCCTCGGGGACGCGCACGCCGGCCTCCCGCAGCGCGGCGAGCGCGCCGACGGCCATCACATCGGTCACCGCGAACACACAGGTCGGCCGCGGGCCCCCGGCGGCCAGCAGCCGCCGCGCCGCCGCGTGCCCGCCCTCCCGGGTGAACGCGCCCGGCACCACCCGCTCCAGGGCGATGCCCGCCCCGGCGAGCCCCTCGCGGAAACCCGCCAACCGGTCGGCCACCGTGGTCAGTTCGGGCGGCCCGCTCAGTACCGCGAACTCCCGGTGCCCCAGCGCCACCAGCGAGGCCGCGAGCGCCGCCGCCCCGGCCCGGTTCTCCGGCTGCACGGTGTCCACCCGCATGGAGCGGTGCCGGCTGACCACCGCGACCCGGCCGCCCGCCCGGACGTACGGCTCCAGCTCCGCTTCCATCGCCCGCTCCCAGGCCCGGTCCTGGAAGCCGGAGCCGATCAGCAGGATGGCCCGCGCCCGCTGGGCCCGCAGCATCGAGACGTATGCGATCTCCCGGGCCGGTTCGCGGAAGGTGGAGGCGAGCATCACCAGCAGGTCCTGTTCGGCGGCCGCGCGCATCACCCCACTGGCGATGCCCGCGAAGTAGGGGTCGCCGACGTCGTGGCAGACCAGCCCCACCGTACGGTTGCCCTCGGCGCTCGCGAGGGCCTGGGCATGGGCGTTGGGGATGTAGCCGAGCAGATCGGCCGCCGCGCGGACCCGGCCGCGCAGATCGTCCCGGACCCGGGTGGTGCCGTTCAGCGCCCGGGACGCGGTGGCGAGCGAGACGCCCGCCTCGCGCGCCACCGCGTCGAGCGTCACATGGGCGGCGGGGGCCCGTCGTCGCGTATCGGGGTGGACCGGTGTTTCCCGTTCACTCAACTCGACCCCCAGGGGTGCGGTGGTGGCAGGGCCCCGAAACTTCGGGACGACCTATTGACCGTGCGAGGGAGCAGTCATTAGCGTGGCGGCACCTTACCAGAAAGCGCTTTCTGAAAGCGCCTTCACGGCAGGGACCGCAGCATCGCAGCATTGCACAGGTCTCCACAACTGCCCCCGAAGTCCAGGGAGTTCACCGTGAGCCAGAGCGCGCTTACCAAGCGCCCCGCCGATGTGGCGGGCGTCGCCCGCAGGGCCGGTCCCACGACCGGGGAGCGGCTCGCCCGGGCGGCGGAGCAGAGCTGGCGGCCGGTCGCCCTGCTGCTGGCCGCGCTGGTGGTCTGGTGGGTGATCGCGGCCGCCGAGCTGATCGAGCCCTATCTCGTGCCCTCGCCCGGCGCGACCCTCGACGTCCTGACCTCGAAGGCCGGCTACCTCTGGCAGCACACCTGGGTGACGACGTACGAGACGCTCCTCGGCTTCCTCATCGCGGTCGCCGTCGGCGTGCTGGCCGCGGTGGTGATGGTCTACTCCACGACGGTGGAGCGCACGCTCTACCCGATCCTGCTCTTCGCCCAGGTCGTGCCGAAGATCGCCATCGCCCCGCTGTTCGTGGTGTGGCTCGGCTTCGGCATCGCCCCCAAGATCCTGATCGCCGTGCTCATCGCCTTCTTCCCGGTGGTGATCTCGATGGTCACCGGGCTCAAGGCCGTCGACCCCGAGATGCTCCAACTGTCCGCCACGATGGGGGCGAAGCCCTGGCAGACCTTCGTGAAGATCCGGTTCCCGGCGTCCCTGCCGCATCTGTTCTCCGGACTCAAGGTGGCCGTCACCCTCGCGGTGACCGGTGCGGTCGTCGGCGAGTTCGTCGGGGCGAACGAAGGACTCGGCTACGTCATCCTCCAGGCCAACGGCAACCTCGACACCCCGATGCTCTTCGCGGGGCTGCTGGTGATGTCGCTGATCGGCGTCGTGCTGTTCGTCGTCGTCGAGATCGCCGAGAAGCTGCTCCTGCCGTGGCATGCCAGCCGCCGGGAGTCCTCGGCCACCACCACGTTCTGAAACACGCACCGACCTCCTCGTGAGAAGGGCCAGCCCATGCATGCGCGCAGACTCCTGATCGGTGTCGTACCCCTCGTCCTGGTGGCCACCGCCTGCGGCGGCGAGGACGCCTCGACCAGCACCAGTGACTCCGGCAAGAAGCTGGACAAGGTCACGCTGACGCTCAACTGGTATCCGTACGGCGAACACGCGCCGTTCTACTACGGCAAGCAGCAGAAGATCTTCGAGAAGCACGGCATCGACCTGGACATCCGGGCGGGCCAGGGTTCCCAGAAGACCGTCCAGGCGACGGCCGCCGGGCAGACCGACTTCGGCTGGGCCGACACCCCGGCCCTGCTCGCGGGCGTCGACCAGGGCGTCAAGGTGAAGAGCCTCGGCGTCTTCCTCCAGACCACCCCGGCCTCCGTGCAGTCCTTCGACGCCAAGGGGATCAAGGGGCCCGCCGACCTGAAGGGGCGGACGATCGCCGGAACGGCCGGGGACGCGCTGTCCAAGACCTTCCCGATCTTCCTGAAGAAGAACGGCATCGGGGAATCGGACGTCACCGTCCAGAACACCGACCCGGCGGGCAAGATCGCCGCGGTGATCTCGGGGAAGACCGACGGGCTGCTCGGCTACGCGAGCGACCAGGGTCCGACCATGCAGGACAAGGCCAAGAAGCAGGTCTCCTACCTCCGGTTCTCCGAGCACGGACTGAACTTCTACTCCAACGGGCTGCTCGCCGGCCAGAAGATCCTCAGTTCCAAGCCGGAGGTGGCCCAGCGCATGGTGAAGGCGGTCAGCGAGGCCTGGGCGGCCGCCGCGAAGGCGCCGGAGCCGGCCGTGGCGGCGATGGAAGGCGCCTCCGAGCAACTTCCGCCGAAGGCCGTGCTGTCCGAGCAGTTCACGACGACGCTGACCCTGCTCCACACGGAGGCGACCGAGGGCAAGGCGCCGGGTGTCAACACCGAGGCGGACTGGCAGCAGGCCATCGACGTGTTCGCCGAGGCGGGCATGGTCACGAAGCCGAAGGCCGTGGGGGAGTACTGGGACACCGACACGGCCCTGAAGGGATGACGATGCCGAAGCAGCAGACGACCCCGCGCGCCCCGTCCGCCGCCGGGGCGGGCCCGGCGGCCGGGGTCCGGCTCGCGGACGTGGCCGTCCGCTTCCGCAGCAAGAAGCGCGACGTCACCGCACTCAGCGATGTCTCGCTGGATGTGGCGCCGGGCGAGTTCGTCGCCATCGTCGGACCGTCCGGGTGCGGCAAGTCCACCCTCCTCAAGCTGGTGGCCGGGCTGCTCACGGCCTCCTCGGGCGACGTCCTGCTCGGCGGCGAGCGCGTCACCGGGCCCCGGCACGACATCGGTTACGTCTTCCAGCGCGCGGCCCTGCTGGAGTGGCGCTCCGCGCTGCGCAACATCCTGCTCCAGGCCGAGATCCGCCACATGGAACCGGCCCAGGCGCGTGGGCGGGCCGACGAGCTGATCCGGATGACCGGACTGACCGGCTTCGAGGACGCCTACCCGCACGAACTCTCCGGCGGCATGCAGCAACGCGTCGCGCTCTGCCGGGCGTTGCTGCACGAGCCACCGGTCCTCCTGATGGACGAGCCGTTCGGCGCGCTCGACGCCCTCACCCGCGAACAGATGAACACCGAGCTGAACCGGATCTGGCGGAACACCGGCACCACGGTCCTGCTGGTCACCCACTCCATCTCGGAGGCCGTCTACCTGGCCGACCGGGTCGTGGTGATGAGCCCGCGTCCCGGCACCGTCACGGAGATCATCGAGGTGGGCCTGCCCGCCGAGCGCGACTACAGCGAGACGCTGGGCCGCCCGGAGTTCCGGGCCGCGGCGGCACACATCCGGGACCTGCTGGGCGCGGTGTCCGCGCACGACTGAGGCGGCCGGAGGGGCGACAGGAAAGAGCGGCATGTGCCGGGCAGGCCTCCTGCCCGGCACAGCCGCGTCCCGGGTGCGGGTACGCGGTGCTCCCACGGGGGAGGCCTACGGCTGCCGCACCGCTTCGGCCGCGACGCCGACCGCGCGCAATTTCCGTGCCAGCAGCTCGATCTCGGGCCCGGTGCCGTGATGGCCACCGCCGAGAATCAGCTCCAGCAGTGCCCGCGCCTCGGGGAGCGTCCGCCCGCCGTCGTTCCGCAGGACGCGGAGGATCGGCAGCCGTCGGTCGGGGAGGTCCGACAGGGCCAAGCGGGCCGCGCCGTGTTCGGCGAGCATCCGGGTGCGCAGGTGATCGGGCAGCGTATCGCCGCAGACCAGCACCGTTGTCCCGCAGCCGGGGCACAGGTGCTCCTCGTCCCACCGCAGGCGGTCGCCCACCACGGCCTGCGTTCCCGAACAGTGCAGGGCCGCCCCGCAGGCGTCGCAGGCGGCCGACCAGCTGATCGTTGCGAAGGTCACCGCGACAGCATCTCCCGATAGGTGTGCCCATTTCCGTTAAGGCTTCTAACTGGACCCATCGCGATGAGCTATCGCTAGCGTTACGGTCTCTAGCGGAAGTGAGTGCAACGAAGGGGCACCCCATGGCCACCATCCACCCCCTCCACACCGTCCTCGGCTCCGGACCCGCCGGTACCGCCCTCGCCCGCGAACTCGTCCGCCGGGGCCACCCGGTCCGGCTGGTCGACCGGTCGGGGAGCGGGCCCGCGCTCGAAGGCGTCGAGCGGTGCGCCGCCGATGTCGCCACCGCCGAAGGGGCGCGCGCGGCCGTGGCCGGGGCCGCGGTCGTGTACCACTGCGTCAATGTCGGCTACCACCTCCAGGTGGAGGTCATGCCGAAGATCCAGGAAGCGGTCCTCGGGGCCGCCGAGGCGGAGGGCGCGCGGCTGGTCGTGCTCGACACGCTCTACCCGTACGGAGAAACGCACGGCGCGGTGATGACCGAGGGCACCCCGTGGAACGCCACCACCCGCAAGGGCCGGATGCGCGCCGACCTCGACGCCCGCTACCTCGCCGCCCACCGTGAGGGGCGGCTCCGTGTCGTCCTCGGGCGGTCCGCCGACTTCGTCGGGCCCGAGGTCCTCAACTCCACGCTCGGCGGAGCCGTCCTCCCCGCCGCGCTCACCGGGCAGAGCGTGCCCGCGCTCGGCGACATCGACCTGCCGCACAGCTACACGTACATCGAGGACGTCGCGGCCGGCCTCGCCACCCTCGGTGAACACCCGGACGCCGACGGCCGGGTCTGGCACCTGCCCACCGCCCCGGCCCGCACCACCCGTGAGATCTTCGCGCTCGTCGAGCGACGCACCGGCCGGCCGATCGACGTCACGGTGGTCGCCGAGCCCCGCCCCTTCGGCCCGTTCGACGAGACCTTCATGGCGGAGTACGCCGAGATGTTCTACCAGCACACCGAACCGCAGATCCTTGACTCCTCCGCCATCGAGCAGGCCTACGGACTGGCCCCCACTCCGCTGGAGACCGCGCTGGACGCCACCCTCGCCTGGTACGGGGAGTTCCTCGCCGCCCACCGCTGAGTCGCGGCCCGGCCCCGGGCGCCGTACCGCACACCCGGGGCCGGACCGCTGACGCCGTCCCTCAGTAGCGCAGCCGGGACAGATACCGGTAGCTGGCCCGCGCCGAGGCGAACGGGTCGGCCGGGGCGTCATGCTCCACCAGCCACTGCTTCACCCCGCCCTGCCGTGCGGTGTCGAACATCGCCGGGAAGTCCAGGATCCCCGACCCGACGTCCGCGAAGTCCCCGTTCGGCGCCATGTCCTTCACATGGAGCGCGGGGAAACGGCCCCGGTGGCGGACGAACAGTTCGCCCGGGTCGGAGGAGCCGCCGTCGGCCGCCCAGTACAGGTCCAGCTCGAAACCGACCAGCTCCGGATCGGTCTCGTTCAGCAGGATGTCGTACAGGCTGACGCCGTCCACCACCTCGTGGTCGCTGCCGTGATTGTGGTAGAGCAGCTTCAGCCCGGACTCCCGCGCTGCCAGCCCCGCGCTGTTGAACTGCCGTGCCACTTCCCGGTATCCGTCCGGCGAGTGCAGCGAACCCGGCAGGCTCGGCACCACGATCCACTGACCGCCGAGGGTGTGGACGTCCTCCAGCGCCTGCGGCAGCCCGGAGCCCGTCACGATGTCGTAGCCGACGTGTTCCAGCACCGCCTTGAGCCGGGTCCGGTCCAGCATCTGCCGTATCGCGGCAGGGGAGTTGCCGTGCCGGCCGCTGACGCCGACCGTCGCGTACCCGATCTCCGCGAGCTGCTCCAGCGTGCCCGCGAAGTCCTCCGCGAGCGGCGTGCGCATGGTGTACAGGTGCATCCCGATCCCCGACGGCGGGATCCGCCGACAGCCCCGCCGGCCGGCCGCGGCGGCCGGGGTCGCGCCCAGTCCGACGGCGGCCACCGCCCCCAACGCCGTACCGAGAAAGGCTCTTCGGGCTCCGTTCGCGTGCTCCGCTCTCACAGGACTCCTCACTTCCCGTCGATTCACTTCACATCGATCCGGACGGCGCCGGTGCTCGTGTCGCCCTTGTCGTCGGTGACCGTCAGATGCGCGGTATAGGCGCCCTTGCGGTCGTAGGTGTGCGTCGCCGTCGCACCCTCGGGCCCGGACGGCTTCACGTTGTCGCCGAAGTCCCAGTGGTACGAGGCGATCGTGCGACCCTCCGCGGGCTCGACCGTGCTGCTGAGCGACACGGTGAGCGGGGAAGTGCCGGAGGCCGGTTCGGCCTTCACCGCCACCGTCGTCCCGGCCTCCTTCTCCACGCCCGGGCCGTTGAAGTGCAGCCAGTCGACGGAGAGCAGATCGGCCTTGTCGGGACTCCAGTCCGGGTTGGTGAATACGGCGTACAGCCGGGTGGTGCCGCCCGGATCCTTGAGCTCCGTCGTCGGCGAGATCACCTTCTCGTAACCGCCGGTGTTCGGGATCTCCACCGAGCCCAGTAGCTCACCGGTGGGGGAGCCGGCCCGGAACTCCACCGTGCCGCCGAGCCCGCCGGACGACGCGCCGACCGTCACCGAGTCGACGCCCTGGAGGTTCACCGGGTCGAAGCCGACCCAGTCGCCGTCCTCGATCTCGATCAGCCGCTTCCCGCCGGACGCGTCGTCCCGACTGCCGATGTCCGCACCGCCGTTGGCACCGCCCGTCGCCGTGCGGTGCTCGGCCTCACGGAAGGAGGTGCGCAGGGTCAGCGAGGTGGAGCCGGTCAGTGCGGGTGCGTCCGGTGCGCCCTTGTCCTCGTACTGGGCGGTGATCCCGTAGTAGAGGTTCTGCCCCGGACCGTGACTGTCCCCGGCGTCCGTGACGATCTCCCCGGTGCAGCCGGTGTAGTTGTCCAGCGGATGCAGATGGGTGTCATGGCCGAGCTGCGACTGCACCACGACCCGTGAGCAGTCGATCGGACCGCTCTCGTCATCCTCCGCGTCGGTCACCTTCACCGTGAAGGGGATCGTGTCCCCGAAGCTGAACATCCCCCCGTCCGGCGGCTGTTGGATCGTCACCTCGGGCCGGGTGTTGCCCACGGTGATGTCCCGCACCGCGAGCGCCGTCAGTTCGTCGGGCCCGGTCACGGTGAGCCGTGCGGTATGCAGCCCCTTGGCGGTGTACGTGTGCGAGGGGTTGGCCTCGGTCGAGTCCGTGGTGCCGTCGCCGTCGAAGTCCCAGGCGTAGCTGACCGGTTGGTCGCCGGGCAGCCCCGATCCCTCGCTGGAGAACTTCACCTCCAGCGGGTCCGTTCCGCTGTCCCGGTCGACGGAGATCTTGGCATCGGGCAGCCGGCCGTCGCCGACGTAGTCGATCCGGTAGATGCCCGCGCCCTCGTTGCTGCCGCCACGGCCGGTGCCGCTGCCGAGCCCGAAGTCGATGACGTACAGCGCCCCGTCAGGACCGAAGTCCGCGTCGAAGGGCTGATTCCACTCCATGTCCTCGAAGACGCCGTTGATCGACTGGAGGTCCCCCGCCTTCACCGGGTCGAACCGGGGATCGGTGAAGGTCTGGTCCTCGCTCTGGAACGAGAACGTCTTGAACCAGGTCCGCGTCAACTCGTAGTTGAACGCCTTCCCTTCGAAATACTCCGGGAACTTGGTGCGGTAGGTGTTGTCCGGGTCGTAGTCGTAGACCGGACCGCCCATCGGGCCGCCTCCTCCGGTGCCCACCTCGGGGAACTCGGCCGAGGCGGAGTAGGCGTACCAGACCGTCGCGGGCTGGGCCGGCGGCAGCTCCCGCAGCCCGGTGTTGTTCGGCGAGTCGTTCACCAGCGCCCCGCAGTCGAACTTCGGACCCGACGTCTTCGTCGCGAAGTCGTAGTCGTTGAACGGGGTGTTGTTCCCGACGCAGTACGGCCAGCCGAAGTTCCCCGCCTCCGTGATACGGGTGTACTCGACGGTCCCCTCGGGACCCCGGTCCGCCACCGCCTCGCGGGCGTCGGGACCGTAGTCCGCGACCATCAGCGCCCCACTGACCGGATCCGAGGTGATCCGGAACGGGTTGCGCATGCCCATCGCGTAGATCTCGGACCGTGTCCTGTCCGTACCCGGCGCGAAGAGGTTCCCCTCGGGGACGGAGTACGTCCCGTCGTCCTCGGGCGTGATCCGCAGAATCTTGCCCCGCAGATCGTTGGTGTTGCCCGCGGTGCCCTGCGCGTCCCAGGCACGCCGGCCCTCGCCCTCGTCGATCGGCGTGAAGCCGTCCGAGGCGAACGGGTCGGTGTTGTCGCCGGTCGCCGCGTACAGGTTGCCGTCCTTGTCGAAGGCGAGCGAACCGGCCATGTGCGAGTTGGCCCGGCCCTCGCCGCGCAGCGTCGGCACGGTCAGCAGCCGCTTCTCGGAGGCCGGGTCGACGGTGTTGCCGTCCGCGGTGAAACGGGACAGGTTCAGCCGCTTCTCGACCTTGTCGGAGTACAGCAGGTACAGCCAGTTGTTCTCCGCGAACCCGGGGTCGAGCGTCAGGCCCAGCAGCCCGTCCGACTGGCTGGTCATCTCCGGGGTGTACGCGAAGTCCAGCGCGGTGGAGACCTTCATCGTCTCCTGGTCGATCACCTTCAGCTTCCCGGTCCGCTGGGCGAAGAACACCCGGCGGTCGGGGGCGACGGCCAGCTCGAACGGGTCGGCCAGATCACTCGTGGCGAGCGGGGTCCGCTGGAACGAACCGGTGCGCGTCGCGGTGCAGTCGCCCTCCGCCGCGCCGGCCGCCCACTGGATGCCGCCGAGGAGGTGCTTGACGAACCCCTCCTCCTGGAAGGCCGCCTGGTCGTGCCCGCCCGCCGTGAACCAGGAGCGGCCCCCGTCGTAGTTCTGGCACCAGGAGAACGGGTGGTCCACGCCCTCGTCGAGCCCGTCGATCCCGTCACGCACCTTGATCTGGGCGAGGGTGTGGACCTTGGACGTGGGGTTGGTGCGCCAGTTGTACCACTCCTCCTGCAGCTCCCAGAGGTCGGGAAGGTGCTGGGTCGAGGGGTGCGCGTGGTCCAGGACCTTGACCCGGCCGGTCTGCGGGGCGGGGTGCTGGTCGAAGATCGCGCCGACCAGACCCTCGTACCACTCCCAGTCACGCTCACTGGCGGACGCCGCGTGCAGCCCGACCCAGCCGCCGCCCGCCCGGATGTACCGCTGGAGGGCGGCCCGCTCCTCGGCGTCGAGCAGGTCACCGGTCTCCGGGGTGGAGTTGGTGTTGTTGAAGACGATCGCCTGGAACCGGCCCAGGTCGGCGTCGTTGAAGACCGAGGAGTCGTCGGTGGCCTCCACCTCGAAGCCGTGCTCGGCTCCGAGCTTCTTCACCGCCTCGATCCCGGCCGGGATCGAGGGGTGGTCGAAGTTGGTGACCTCGGAGTAGACGAGCACCCGATAGGCGGGAGCCGCCTGCGCGCCGGTCGGCGAGGCCACCAGCAGGGCGAGGACCAGCGCCAGGAGCGAGGTGACGGCGATGAGGGGGGAAGGGCCGCCGGGGGATCGGCCGACGCGGCCGGCCCGGCGTAACGAACGGCGTCTCATGGGGCGCTCCCTGTGCGGTAGAAGCCGACTGTGGGGTGGGTAGAAAGCGCTTTCTGAATTACGCCGTTCAGAGTAGGTTCAGCGCTCCGACGGGGTCAATGGGTCTGCAGGGTCCGCCGGGCCGGTTGCGGGGCGGTGCCCGGCCGCGGGTGGATGTCGGCGCCGGGCGTTACGGTCGAATCGATCCCGGCGCCAGGCCGCCGGGGCCGTCGAAACGGAGACCCGGGATGACCGCCGACGCCACGATCACCGCCGCCGACGTCCGCACGGCCGCGCTGTCCCTGCCCGACACCACCGAGAAGCTCGCCTGGGGGCAGCCCACCTTCCGGGTGGCGGGCAAGATCTTCGCCTCGCTCGGCGACGACGAGACGGCCATGGGCGTGAAGTGCCCGAAGGAGGACCGCGCGGAGCTGATCGCCGCCGAGCCGGAGAAGTTCTTCATCCGGGAGGGGCACGACGACCACTACGCCTGGATGCGTGTCCGGCTGGCCGCACTGGAGGGCCCGGACGAGCTGGCCGCCATCCTCGCCGACTCCTGGCGGCAGGTCGCCCCGCGCCGGTTGGCGGCGGCGCACCCGGAGCTGGAGCCGGATGTGCCGGGGCCGGATGTGCCGGGGGAGGGCGATGGCTGAGCGTGGGCAGGGGCGGGCGGTGAGGTGACTCGGGCGGGTCCGAGCCCGGGCGGGCCGGGCGGTCAGGATTCGGGCGGGCGGTCTGGATTCGTGCGGCGGGCGGCCGGGCGGCCGGGCGGCCGGGTGGCTGGGGTGGGCCACCGGGCCCGGCCGGTCCTGAGGCTAGGCGGGGCGGGCGATCAGGATTCGGGTGGGCCATGGGGCCGGGGCGGTCCTGAGGTCGGGCGGGGCGGGCGTTTCGAGGTTCGCCGGGGCGGCCGCGCGGGTCAGGGGCGCAGGAATCCGGTGATCCGTTCCCGCAGGCCTCGCGGGTCCAGGCCGTGCGCCGCGAGGTGCTCCTCCATCTGCCCGTACCGGCGCAGTTCGGCGCGGCCGACCCCCAGCCCGAGCACCCGGTGGGGCAGGTCCATGAGCGCCTCGCCCGCGGCGGCGGCGGAGGTGCCCGCAAGATACGGCTCCACGATCACCACGTCCGCCATCGTTGCCGCACCCGCGGCCCGCCGTACGCCCGCCGCGTCGAACGGCCGCACGGTCGTCGCGTACAGCACGGTCACATCGAGATCCTCGGTGGCGGCGAGCACGTTGTCGAGCATGGGGCCGACCGCGACCACGGTCCCACCCCGCCCTTCGCGCACCACGGCGAACCCGCCCGCGCCGCTCACCGGCCGTGCCTCCCGGTTCGCCTGGAGCGAGAGACGTACGTACACCCGGTCGTCGCCGGCGACCGACTCCCGCAGCAGGGCCTCGGCCTCGTCCGGATGGCCCGGTACGTGCACGGTCCAGCCGTCGAGCGTGTCCAGGAGCGCGACGTCGCCCGGCGCCATATGGGTGAAGCCACCGGCCGGCCAGTCGTACGAGCCACCGGCGCTCACCAGGATCCCGCCGACCCCCTGATGCCCGAAGTCCAGCTTGACCTGCTCGAACGGCCGCTCGACCAGGAAGCTGGCGAAGGTGTGCACGATCGGCCGCATACCCGTCAGGGCCATCCCCGCACCGGCCCCGACCAGCAGCTGCTCCCGGATGCCGACGTTGACCACCCGGTCCGGGTGGGCGCGCCGGGCCGGGGCGAAGCCGTCCGCGCTGATGTCGGCCAGCACGACGGCCAGCCGGGGCTCCTCGTCCAGGAGCTGCGAGGTGGTGTTGATGAATCGGTCACGCATGGTGTCCATGAAGGGGTCCCTCCCGGGGGCTCCGGTGTGCGAAAGCGGCCGGCGCGAGGTGTTCGCGCGGCGTCGGTCGTACGAGGCGGACGCGGTCAGCTCTTGGGTTCGACGCGGGCGACGACGGCCAGCGGCTTGCCCGGGTGGGGTGTGGTGAACGCCGCGTTCAGGGCCTCGTGGTCGCGACCGTCCACGGTCACCGCCGCCCACCCGGCGGATGCGAAGCGGGAGGCGATCCCGCCGGGCCAGCCGTGGGTGGCGGACGCGTTGTCGATCACCAGCGTGTGCAGCTGTTCGAGCCCGGCCGGGCCCGCGTGGGCGATGGCCTCGTGATTGCTGCCCTCGTCCAGCTCGGCGTCGCCGATCAGGACCCAGACCCGGGGATCGGTGAGGCCCTGGGCCCGCAGCCCCAGCACGGTCCCGACGGCGAGCGGCAGCCCGTGCCCCAGGGACCCGCTGCCGATTTCCGCACCCGGCACCAACAGCCGGTCCGGGTGATGTCCGAGCGGTGAGTCGTACGCTCCGAATCCGGGCAGCAGCTCCTCGCCGAAGAAGCCGTGGGCGGCGAGGACGGCGTAGTAGGCCATGGGCCCGTGCCCCTTGGACAGCAGGAAGCGGTCCCGCCCGGGGTCGTCGACCGAAGCCGGTGCGACCCGGAGCACCCTGTTGTAGAGGACCCACAGGGCGTCGAGCGTGGAATGGGCGGCGGGGGCGTGCTTCTCGTCCCCGGTCATCAGGGCGATCAGGCGGGCCAGGTCCTGGCGGTCGGGGGCCGGTGCGCCCCGGTGGTCGAGGGTGGGTGCGGCAGTCGTGTTCGTCATGACACCGAGCGTTCAACATCAACCATGGTTGAGGTCAAGCGGGGAATGGTGTTGGTGACCACCTGTCGGAGTGCGGTATTGTTCTCATGCGCGTTCAGCCAGGGGAAACCCCAGGTCAGACGGGCAGCGGGACGTGGCGCAGCTTGGTAGCGCACTTGACTGGGGGTCAAGGGGTCGCAGGTTCAAATCCTGTCGTCCCGACTGGAGACAGTCGCAGGTGAGGGCCGGTTTCGGAGTAATCCGAAACCGGCCCTCTCTCGTTTTTGAGGCCCGGCCGGGGATCGGCGCCCTTGGTGCGGCGGGTCGGGCCGTGTTTCGGCAACGGCGTGAGCGAGGCGTTCCTTGGCGTCCTGAAGGTCGAGTGCGTCCACCGGTACACCTCCCGTGCCTCCCCCCGCCCCCGCACACCGCTTGCAATGATTTTGCTGAACTCTGATCCATTTTTGCGGCCCGAATGTATCGTGCTCCCATGGCATCGAAGCTGATACAAGTGGCCGAGTTCGCGGGCGTGAGCCAAGTGACGGTGCGGCGCGTACTGAACGGCAGTCCCGCCGTGGCCGAGTCCACCCGGGAGCGGGTCTTCCGGGCTCTTGACGTGCTGGGCATCAAGCGTCCGGCGTCCTTGGCCGTCGAGCGCTCGCCGCTGGTGGGCCTCGTGATCCCGGACCTGCAGAACCCGGTCTTCCCGGCCTTCGCGGAAGCCTTGGCCGGGCGGTTGAACAAGCGCGGCTACATCCCGGTTCTTTGCACTCGCACGGCTGATGGAGTGTCTGAGGCGAACTACATCGAGATGCTGCTGGCGCAGAACATCGGCGGGATCGTGTTCGTCGGGTCCAGTTACGCCGATGCCGGTGTCGAGCAGGGCATGGCGCTGAGGGAGCGCGGGGTTCCGATGGTGCTGGTCAACAGCGCCGACGAGAATCTGGAGGTGGCCCAGTTGGCGGCCGATGACACACACGCCGTCGAGCAGGCGCTCGTGCACCTGGAGCGCATGGGGCATGAGCGCATCGGGCTGTTGGTGGGGCCCGGCGGGCATCTTCCGTCCGTTCGGAAGCTCAAGGGGTTCGCCCGGTTCTGGCAGGCCAGGGGAGTGTCGCGGAAGGTGTGGCTGCCCTGGGTCGGGCACACCCTCTTCTCCCTGGAGGCGGGCGCCCATGCGGTGGGAGACCTTCTCGAGCAGGGGGTCACCGCTGTTGTTTGCGGAAGTGACACACTCGCCCTGGGGGTGGTCCGAGGCGCCCGCCGTCAGGGGCTGCGCGTCCCCGAGGAGCTGTCGGTCGTGGGTTTCGACGATTCGGCGTTGATGAGCGCGGTCGATCCGCCCCTCACCACGTGCCGGCAGCCCGTGGCGGCGATGGCCGAAGCGGCCGTCACCGTACTCGCCGAGCAGATCCAGGGGCGCCGGGTGCCCCCTGGTCTGACGCTCTTCCAGACCGAGCTGATCGTCCGGACCTCGACGACTCGACCCGGCGTAGCCCGTCTCCTCGTCTAGCTTCCAATAATTTGCAACAAGTCATTGACATTTTACGTAAGCGACTCCTACCTTCTGCATGTCCGCTGGCGCTTCGGTTGACGCGGCCGCAAGCACAGTGCATCGAGAGAGGCAGATCTGTCATGGGTGGAGCCCGGAGCCGTCGCAGATTCATCAGCGTGGGCATAGCCTGCGCGCTCAGTGGGGGGCTGGCCGCTTGCGGCGGTTCACCGTCCTCGGGGAGTGAGAACGGCGTGGTCACCATCTCGGTGAACGGCATGCCGCCCAAGACCCAGCCGGTGGACCGCAGGTACTTCGAGCAGGACGTCAAGGCGTTCGAGAAGGAACACCCCAAGATCAGGATCGATGCCCGTGAGGGCCAGATGGATCCCAAGACCTTCTCGGCGAAGCTGGCCGGCGGCCAGCTGGAGGACGTCTACTACGTCTACTTCACCGACCCGGCAGGTCTCATCCAGCGCCGCCAGGGCGCGGAGATCACCGAACACGTGAAGGACATGCCGTACTTCAAGGACGTCAAGAGCGAGTTCCTCGACGTGTTCACCGGCCCCGACGGTGGCCTGTACGGCCTGCCCAACGGACAGTACTCCCTCGGCCTGATCTACAACCGCGCCCTGTTCGAGAAGGCAGGTCTCGACCCCGACGAGCCCCCCACCACATGGGAAGGGGTCCGCGAGGCGGCCAAGAAGATCACGGCGCTGGGCGACGGCACGGTCGGTTACGCCGACTACAGCAAGAACAACCAGGGGGGCTGGCACTTCACGTCGTGGGTCTACTCGATGGGCGGGGACATCGCCCTGCGGAAGGACGGGAAGTGGAAGGCCGCCTTCGACAGCGAGGCCGGCCGCGACGCACTCCGGACGCTGCACGACATGCGCTGGACCGACAAGTCGATGGGGACGCGGCAGCTTCTGCAGATCGACGACGTGCAGAAGATGATGGGCTCCGGAAAGCTCGGAATGTATATGGCCGGCCCGGACAACATCCCCACGATCGTCAAGCAGTTCGAGCGGAAGTACAGCGAGTACGGCGTGGCCGCCATGCCCGGTGAGGCCACGCTCGGCGGCGGCAACGGCTTCATGTTCAACCCGAAGGCGTCACCGGAGAAGATCAAGGCCGGTATCGAGTGGGTCCAGTGGAAGTACCTCAACCCGGACCGTACGGAGTTCGAGGACAAGCGGGCCTCCGGCAACGACGTGCCCATCGGACTTCCGCTGGACCGGCTCTTCAACGGCGCCGCCGAGGCCGAACAGGCCCGCGCGCACGCGAAGTACGCCAACGTGCCGCAGGACAACTACCGGCCGTTCGTCGAGCGGAACGCCCAGATCGACCAGAAGGTCGAGCCGCCGAACGCGCAGCAGATCTACACCGTGCTCGACGGAGTGATGCAGGCTGTCCTGACCAAGGAGGACGCCGACCTCGACCAGGTTCTGGCCGACGCGGCCAAGAGGGTCGACGCCATCCTCGCGACGGTCCGGTGACATGGCGGCCCCGGCCCCCGTCCGAGAACCGAAGACCTCCCCGAAGCCGCGGAAGACCGGCGTGAACGACCCGAGCGTGCGACGGCGCCGCTTCCAAGAACATCTCGTCGCCTACAGCTTCCTCGGCGCGGGCGTGCTCTGCTTCGCCCTCTTCTCCTGGTACCCGATCGTCCGCGGCTGGCTCCTCGGCTTCCAGGAAGTGACGTTCTCCGAACCCGCCGCCTGGGTGGGCTGGGAGAACTACCGACGGCTCTTCGACGACCCGCTCTTCGTGACGGCGTGGAAGAACACCGGGTACTTCACCCTCCTCGCCCTCGTGTTCGGGTTCGTCGCCCCCTTTCTCACCGCGGTGGTGCTCAACGAATTCCGCCACGCGCGCTCCTACCTGCGGATGACGGTCTACCTTCCGGTCATGCTGCCGCCGATCGTCACCATGCTGCTGTGGCGCTGGTTCTACGATCCGGGCCCGGGGCTGTTCAACAGCCTTCTCGAGACCCTTCGGCTGCCGGCGCAGCAGTGGCTCGAGTCGGAGAACATCTCCATGATCTCCCTGGTGCTGGTCTCCACCTGGGCCAACATGGGCACCACGACCCTCATCTACCTCGCAGCTCTCGGTTCGATCCCCGGCGAGGTGTACGAGGCGGCCGAACTCGACGGCGCCTCGATCCGCCAACGGCTGTGGCACGTGACGATCCCGCAGATGCGGTTCATCCTCATGATCACCCTGCTGCTCCAGATCATCGGCACCATGCAGGTCTTCATCGAGCCGTACGTCCTCACCGGCGGCGGCCCCGACGACGCCACCGTGACCGTCCTCCTGCTGCTCTACCGCTACGCGTTCGTCTACAACGACTTCGGCATGGCCAGCGCCATGAGCACGGTGCTCTTCATCGTCCTCGGACTCTTCGCGGCGGTCTATCTCCGACTGACCCGCAGCAAGGGCTGAAAGGAACGACCATGTCCGAATCCTTCGAACGCACCCTCATCGCCCCTGCCGAGATGAACCGGCGGACCGGTCGCCTCCTCTACCGGTTCGTGCTGTGCTCGACCGTCATCGGCTTCACCCTCGCCTTCGTGTTCCCCTTGTACTGGATGGCCGGCGGGGCGGTGAAGTCCTCCTCCGAACTGGCCGACCCGAACCCCACCTTCCTCCCGCAGAGCTGGCACCCGGAGTCCTACTCCCAGGCATGGGTCAACGTCGGCCTGGGCGACTACTTCCTCAACACCCTGATCCTGGCCGCCGGCGCCTGGCTGACCCAGCTGCTGGTCGACGTGGCAGCCGCCTATGCCTTGTCCAAGCTACGGCCGGCCCTGGGCAACGTCGTCCTCGGCATGATGCTGGCCACGCTGATGCTGCCGGTCTCCGCACTCCTGGTGCCGACCTATCTCACCGTCACCGACGTGCCGCTGTTCGGCGTCAACCTGATCAACACCCCCTGGGCGATCTGGCTGCCGGCCTGCGCGAACGCGTTCAACATCTTCATCCTGAAACGCTTCTTCGACCAGATTCCCGCCGAACTCCTCGACTCCGCGCGCATGGACGGCGCAGGCCCCTTGCGCGTCCTGGTGTCCGTGGTCCTGCCGCTGTCCCGTCCGGTCCTGGCGGTCGTCTCCATCTTCGCCGTCGTCGGAGTGTGGAAGGACTTCCTCTGGCCGCTGCTGGTCCTCCCGGATCCGGCACGCCAGCCCATCACCGTCGCGCTCAACCGACTGGCCGAATTCATGCCCGCCAACCAGCTGTTGGCCGGCATGGTCATGGCCTCGATCCCCCTGCTGGTGATCTTCCTGATCTTCCAGCGGCACATCATCGCGGGTCTTACGGCAGGCAGCCTCAAAGGCTGAGCCGCCCGAGTCCTCGCCCCCCCACCAGCCCGCTCACCCCGTCAGGTCCGCACCCGCACATCCCCATCCTGACCCGGACGCCGCTGGGTGGTCCCCCTGCCCGCCGTCGCGCATCCGCGCGTCACGGCGCAAGCTCGTCGGCCCCTCGCCGACATTCCGAAGGGCCGAGCCGCCCCTCTACGGAAGGACACACCGCTGTGTCGACCCACCGCACCGCAAGGTCCCTCAAGCCCACCGCCGTCATATCCGCCGCCCTGCTGCTGGCTCTGACCGGCGCGGTCTCCTACAGCCTGGCCGTGCCGACCCCCGCCCACGCGGCCACCATCACGCTGGAGGCCGAGTCCACCACCCTGTCCGGCGGCGCCGTCGCCGAGCAGGAGCACTCCGGGTACACCGGCAGCGGCTACGTGGGCGGACTGACCGACCCCAACAAGGGCAACGCCTCGATCACCACCGGTGTGCGGTCCGACCGGGCCGGCGGCGGCAGCGTCGCCATCCGTTACGCCAACGGCACCGGCTCGTCCAAGACGCTGACCCTGTCCGTGGGCGGCGCCGCCTCACAGGTCACGCTGCCGGCGACCCAAGGCTGGGCCGCCTGGTCCACCGTCGATGTTCCGGTCACTCTCGCCGAGGGAACCAACAACCTCACCCTGGCGTTCACCGGCAGCGACAGCGGCAACGTCAACATCGACCACTTCAAGGCGACCACCCCCGCCGCCCCCGGCGACCCCGACCCCGGTGTCCCGGACCCCAGCGGCGTCGGCGCCACACTGCCGTTCACGGCCTACGAGGCCGAGGACGGCACGACCAATGCCTCGACGATCGGCCCGGACCGCACCTTCCTCACGGAGGCCTCGGAGGCGTCGGGCCGCAAGGCCGTGAAGCTGGCCAGGACCGGCGACCACGTCGAGATCACGCTGACCGAACCCGCCAACGCGATCAACCTGCGGTACGCCCTGCCCGACAGCAGCGACGGCCGGGGCATCGACGCCTCCCTGAGCCTCTACACCGACGGCACGGAGCTGACCGACCTCCGTCTGACCTCGCGCTACGCCTGGGTCTACGGCGACTACCCGTACACCAACGTCCCCGGCCAGGGCAAGGCTCACCGCTTCTTCGACGACACCCGACTCCACCTCGGCAGGACCCTGCCCGCGGGCACCGTCCTGCGGCTCCAGAAGGACGCCGCGGACGACGCCGACTTCTACACCATCGACCTCCTGGAAGCGGAACTGGCCTCGGCGGCCGGCACCCTGCCCACCGGGTATGTATCCGCCCGGGACCTCGGCGTGACACCGGACGGCCCGGACGTCACCTCCGCCCTCAACAACGCGCTGACCCAGGCCAAGAGTCAGGGCAAGGGCTTGTTCCTGCCCGCCGGGACGTACGCCATCTCCGACCACGTGAACCTCACCGGGGTGAAGCTGCGCGGCGCGGGAGTGTGGCACACCGTCCTGCGCGGCACCGGCTTCAAGGGCGGCCTGCTGGCCAAGGGCGGCACCAGTACGGTCGAGGACCTCATGATCGACGGCCAGAACACCGTGCGTGACGACGCCGCCGGGCACGCCGCCATGGAGGGGGACTTCGGCACCGGCTCCGTCATCCGCAACGTCTGGATCGAGCACACCAAGGTCGGCCTGTGGGTCACCGCCCCGACCGACGGGCTGGAGGCAAGCGACCTGCGCATCCGCAATACCTTCGCCGACGGCGTCAACCTGCGCGGCAACGTGCGGAACACCGTCGTCTCCAACAGCAGCATCCGCGGTACCGGCGACGACGCCCTGGCCATGTGGTCCGATCCCGGCGCGGTCCGCGACAGCGCCTTCCGCAACAACACCGTTCAGCTTCCCACGCTCGCCAACGGCGCCGCGGTCTACGGCGGAAGCGGCAACAGCGTCGAGAACAACCTCATCTCCGACACCGTCACCTCCGCCGCCGGAATCTCCGTCTCCACCCGGTTCGGCGAGCCGTTCACCGGCACCACCACCGTCTCCGGCAACGTGCTGCGCCGCACCGGCAGCCTGGAGCCGAACTGGAACTCCGAGCTCGGCGCCCTGTGGGTCTACGCCGACCGCCACGAGATCACCCAGCCCGTCGTCCTGAACGACAACCTCGTCGAGGACTCCACCTACAGCGGTCTGCTCGTCTCCTGGGAGAAGCAGGTCACCGACCTGCGCGTGGACGGTCTCACCATCGACAAGGCCGGCACCCACGGCATGGAGGTGTTCGCCGGCGGCAAGGGCACCTTCTCCCACACCAGGATCACCGGAACCGCCGACAGCGCCCTCGACATCGCGGGCGGCTTCACCATCCAGCGCGGGGACGGCAACTCCGGCTGGTGATCAAGGCCGGCCCCACCCCATGACTCGCGGGCCCGGAACACATGGCCCCGCTTCCGGGCCCGCGGCACCACCCATCCACTCGCTTCGCACAGGAGGCAGGTCCCATGACCCCGCGCACCACCGACTGGTGGCGACACGCAGCCATCTACCAGGTCTACCCGCGCAGCTTCGCCGACGGCAACGGCGACGGTATCGGCGACCTGGCCGGAGTGCGCTCCCGGCTGGACTACCTGCACCGGCTGGGCATCGAAGCCATCTGGTTCTCCCCCTGGTACCTGACTCCCATGGCCGACGCCGGCTACGACGTCACCGACTTCCGGCAGATCGACCCCCGCTTCGGCACCCTCGCCGAAGCCGAAAAGCTCATCGACGAAGCCCACCAGCGCAACATCCGCATCATCGTCGACGTCGTCCCCAACCATGTCTCCAACGAGCACGCCTGGTTCCTGGCCGCTCTCGACGCCGCTCCGGACTCCCCGGAACGTGAACTGTTCTGGTTCCGCGACGGCCGTGGCGAAAGCGGCGAACTGCCGCCCAACGAGTGGCAGTCCATCTTCGGCGGCCCGGCCTGGACCCGCGTGCCCGACGGGCAGTGGTACCTGCATCTGTTCGCCCCCGAACAGCCCGACCTCAACTGGCGCAACCCCCTGGTACGTGACGAGTACGAGGAGGTCCTGAGGTTCTGGTTCGACCGTGGGGTCGACGGCATCCGGGTCGACTCGGCCGCCATGTGCAGCAAGGACCCGGCGCTACCCGACTACGACCACACCGTCTTCCCCGATCCCCACCCCTATGTCGACCTCGACGAGAACCACGACATCTACCGCGGATGGCGGGCGGTCGCCGACTCCTACCCCGACAAGCGCGCGTTGATCGGGGAGGTCTGGCTCGCCGACCCCGCCCGCTTCGCCCGGTACCTGCGTGCCGACGAACTGCACACCGCTTTCAACTTCGACTTCCTCGGATGCGGTTGGGACGCCCTGGCCCTGCGTGCCTGCATCGACCAGACCCTCGCCGCACACGCCGGGGTGGAGGCGCCGAGCACCTGGGTCCTGTCCAACCACGACGTCACCCGCCACGTCACCCGCTACGGAAGGCCCGACACCAGCACGGCCGCGGGCATCCGCCAGTACAACCCGGTCGTCGACGAGGACCTCGGCCGGCGCCGGGCCCGCGCGGCCGCCCTGCTCACCATGGCGCTGCCGGGCGCCGTCTACATCTACCAGGGCGAGGAGCTCGGCCTGCCCGAGGTCGAGAACATCCCCGCCGACCGCCGGGACGACCCCATCTACCACCGTACGCAGGGCAAGGACCCCGGCAGGGACGGATGCCGCGTACCCCTGCCCTGGGACGAAAGCACGGAGACCTACGGGTTCGGCCCCGCCGGCGCCGATCGCCCCTGGCTGCCCCAGCCCACCGCCTGGGCACAGCTCAACGCCGCCGCCCAGGAGTCCGACCCCGCTTCCATGCTCCGCCTCTACCACACGGCCCTGGCCCTGCGCGGAGAAGAACCCGCTCTGGGCGACGGGCCCCTCACCTGGCTCCCCGCCCCGGAGAAGGTCCTCGCGTTCACCCGCGGTGGCGGCTTCACCTGCGTGATCAACCTCTCGGAGGCAGCCACGCCCCTTCCGCCGAACAGCACCGTGCTCGTCGCCTCCCAGCCGCTGACCGGCGCACTGCTGCCGCCCGACACGGGAGTGTGGCTCCGCACGTTCTGAGCGGTCCGGGGCCTTGGCGCTCAGCCTCCTTCGAGCTCCCGGCGCACGGTAGCGGCGATGCGGGTCAGGGCGGCCTCGAGGTGGCGGCGCTGAGCGGCGCCGAGCGGATCGAACACGAGCCGCTTCACCTGCGCGACGTGTTCCGGTGCGCTCTCCACGAGCTTCTGCCGGCCGGCGTCGGTCAGGGCGGCGAGGGTGTACCGGCCGTCGCCGGGGTCGGTTCGGCGGGCGACCCAGTCGCGGGCTTCGAACCGGTCCATCACCTTCGACAGCCGGGGCTGGGTGCTGTCGCAGAGCCGCGCCAGTTCGCTGAGCCGCATCGTGGCCTCGTCGGCCATGGACAGCTGCGCCAGGACCCCGTACTCGAAGTTGGAGATGCCCGCGTCCCGCTGCAGCTGGCGGTCGAGGGCGGCGGGGAGGGCGATGACGACCGTGAGGAGCGCCTGCCACAGCTTCTGCTGATCGTCGTCGAGCCAGGGCGACTGAGTATCCATGCGTCCCATCGTACTTGCCCAGGCAACTCGTATCACTTGCCTGGGCAAGTCTTGGTGGGCTACTTTTTCACTTGCCTAGGCAAGTGAAGAGCTTCGTCGGCACACCCTGGAGGACAACGACATGAAGGCAGTACGTTTCCACGAGTTCGGCAGCAGCGAGGTCCTGCGGTACGAGGACGTCGAGCGTCCGGTCCCCGGCGCCGGCCAGGTGCTGGTGCGGGTGGCGGCCACGTCGTTCAACCCGGTCGACGACCACATCCGCGCCGGTGTCATGGCCGGGATGCTCCCGATCGCACTCCCGTACGTGCCGGGGATCGACCTGGCGGGCACCGTCGCCGAACTCGGCGCCGACGTGACCGGCCCGGAGGTCGGCGACCAGGTCGTGGCGATGCTGCCCCTCGACTCCGCCGGTGGCGCCGCCGAGTACGCGCTCGTCCCGGCCGGGTCGCTGGCCCCGGCGCCCCGGACGACCGAGCTGGTCGACGCCGCGGCGCTGCCGCTGACCGGCCTGGCGGCCTGGCAGACGGTGTTCGAGCTCGCCGAGCTGAAGCCCGGTCAGACCGTGCTGGTCAACGGTGCGGGGGGCGCGGTGGGCAGCCTCGTGGTGCAGCTCGCCGTCGACGCGGGGGCACAGGTGACGGCGGTGGACGCACCGGGGCACGCCGACCGTCTTCGAGGCTACGGCGCGGACCGGGTCACCGGCCCCCTCGACCTCGCCGCGGGACCGGGCGCCGTGGGCGGTCCGTTCCAGGTCGTGGTGAACCATGTGCGCGTCTCTCCGGAGGAGCTCGCCCGGCTGACGGACTACGTCGCCGACGGCGGGGTCGCCGCCAGTACGGCCGGCCCGGTCCCCGAAGACCCGGGCCGGGGCGTGCGCAGTGCGAGCCTGTGGGTCCGCAGCGACGGAGCCCAGCTGGCGGAGCTGGTCGCCAAGGTGGATGCCGGAAAGCTCCGGGTCCATGTCGCCGCCCACCGCCCGGTGGCCGAGCTGGCCGCCGTGCACGAGGACGCCGGCGCCGGGCGGCTGCCCGGCAAGACGGTCGTCCTCGCTCCCTGACCGCACCCGACCGGGCCGCCCGCCGTCCGCTTCCGCACTTCGGCACGGCCGGGCGGCCCTTCCGGGGGCGTGGGCCGCACGACGATGAGGAGGGGTCCGAAGCCGTTGTCACTGGTGCCGCTTAGAGTCTCTCTCACTCGTCACGGTGCGTTGCCGCTGACGGGTTCTGTCAGCGTGCCGCCGGTGCGGCGGCCGTCCGGAACAACGGGGAGAACAGCGCATGGGGTGGGTTTCGGCAGGCGACTATGAAGTCGCCCTGGAGGCGGGCAAAGTAGTCTGCCGCAACGGGAAGGGACGACGGCTGAAGTCCGTTCCGGCCAGGTTGAAGGACGACCCCGCGGTCGTCGGTCTCCGGCAGTTGACCGAGTGGCTCGAGCGACACGAACGCCGGTGCGTGACCGACGTCGAGCAGTGGATGGTGCGTTCGCTGCCCGTTCCCACGGCCGTGCTCGCCCGGGTCTGGCCCGATCCGGCCTGGCAGGCGGCCCTGCGGGACGTCGTGGTCACCGGCGCCGGCGGCGGGGTCGCGGGATTTCTGCGCGATGTCGACGCCGAGCGTGGCCTCGGCCTCGTCGACCTGGACGGTGACACGGTCCGCATCACCCCGGACGTGGTCAGCGTGCCCCACCCCGTCCTCCTCGACGACCTCGACGAGCTGCGGGAGTTCGCGGTCGAACTGGGAGTGCGCCAGAACGTGGAGCAGCTGTTCCGTGAGGTGTGGCGCCGCCCGCCCGGCCTCGCCCCGGAGACCACCTCCGTGGACACCTACGCCGGCGGCGTGTTCAAGGAACAGCGCTTCCTGCACGGCCGCGTCACCCAACTCGGGTACCGCTCGCGCGGGGGATACGCGGTCTGCCCGGTGGTCGAGGACGGAGCCACCGCCGAGGCGCGCATCTGGATCGGCGAACACGACGGATACGACGCGTACGGCACCGAGACGGGCCCCCTGGGCTGGACCGACCCCGCGGGGCGCGCGCTGACGGCCGCCGAGGTCGGCCCCGTGGCGTGGTCCGAGGGCATGCGGATGGCGGCGGCGCTCTACGCCGGCCGCGACGTGGAGGACGAGGAGCGGGCGGCATGAGCATCACGACGACGAACACCGACGCGAGCACGACGGCCGCGACGTTCCTTCCCGGCCAGGCCCCGGGCGGGAGCACCGCCGGACCCGACGCCGAGGCCGCCGCGACGGCCCTGCTGGACGCGGGCGCGATCCTCCCGGCCGGCACCACCGACCGGGACGACGCCGACGCGCTGACCGCCCGCACCTACACGCACACCGCCCTCGGCGACCGCCCCGTGGTCCGGCTCGTGCCCGGCACACTCGGCGAAGCCGAGGACCTGGCCCTGGAGTTCCTCGGCCTGGCACGGACCGCGGAGGCCCCCGTCGTGGGCCAGGTGCGCCGCGAGACGCTGGGCTTCCCGGCCTGGGCACTGGTCAACGACCCGGCCAACGGACACCACGCCCTGGCCCTGGTCAAGGACATCGAGCGGCTGGGCCGACAGGCCAGGACCCGTGCCGGAGCGGCCAAGGAGGGCTTCGACGCACTCGGCGCCCGGCTCGGCCGGGCCGTGCCGCACTTCCTTCCCACCTACTACGAGCAGGTGGCACGCCTCTTCCTCCAGGCCGAGAACACCAGCTACGCCGCCTCCTTCTTCGGCAAGGCCCGCGAGGCCGAGCGGGTGCACGGGCTGGTCGTGGACGAGGAGCGGCAGCGGGCCGTCTTCCTGGAGTTCGCCCTCGCCGGCGCGCTGACCGTCAAGGCGCTCCGGCAGTACGTGCGGGACCTGGTGGCCCGGCTCGCACCGGCGGACGCCTGGGCGCAGTTCCGCCGGCTGCTGGTCGAGCGCTGCGCGGCCGGCATGCCGCCGTACGCGGCGCTGCCGCAGGACGTACGCGCGCTGGTCAAGGCCGCCGGGCTGGACCGCGAGGCCGCCGAACAGGAGCTGGTGGCCGATCTGATCGGCTCGCCGGGAGTCGTCCGCGCACCCGCCTCGTTCTGGACGGCCTACCGCTCCGCGCTCATCGCCCTCGCTCGACGGGACACGGCCGTCAAGGCCCGCCTCCTCGGCTTCTTCCCGGAGACCTTCAGTGAGAGCGGCCAGTCCGCCGGTGAGACGGACGGCGAATCCGGCTGGCTCGCGTTGCTGGCCGAGGCCGGCGCCGAGGACCTGCTGACGGCCCTCCCGGACACCGCCGGCAAGGCACCTTCCGCCCCGGCCGCCCTCTCCGCCCCGTCCGTCTCACCGGCGGACTGGCTCGCCCGCTGGGAGGCACACCGCCGGCGCGACCGGGCCACATCGGGCCGCTGCCCGGGGACCCTCGACCTGGCCGCCCGGATGGCGGACCGGCTGCGCGCCGAGGGGCGCCCCGTCGAACTGTTCCAGGGCCGCTGGCAGCGCACCGCCGATCTGGACCTTCTCGACCTCTGCCTGGCCTCCGGCGTTCCCGTGGCCGAGCCGGACGACCAGGACGCGGCCACCGCGCGGTCCCTCGGTGTCCCGATCGGCCAGTGGCTCGCCGACACCGCGCCCGGCGCGCGGGATCTCACGGCCGTCGCCGAACGGCCGGTCTTCCGTGCCCTGCTGAGCCGGAACGTCGGGCGCCTCGGCGACGGGCGCGGGCAGCGGTTGAGCGACGCCGGCCTGGCGAAGCTGGCGGCGCACCCGGTGCTCTCCGTCATCCTGCGGGAGTGGCTGACCGCCCGCGCCGAGGAGTACACGGCCGCGCGAGGGCTCCCCGGGCTGCGCACCGCTCTCAACAGGCTCTCGCCGTTCGGTTCCGTGGTCGCGGACGTCGCCCCGGAAGCCGTACGACTCCTCGAGAGCCACGACGTCGTACCGCTGCTCGCCGCCACCCTGCGCACTGGCCTCCTCGACGAACTGGGCTGGCCCGCGCTCGACGAGACCTACGCCGAACTGGCCGCCGAGGCCGCCGCCGCCGCGCGTCGGCCGAACCACCGGTCGCAGAGCGTCGGCGTCACCGGCGCCTGGCCCGCGCTGATCCTCAACACCTTGGAACGGGCCGTCGTCGTCGGACCGGAAGGCGTGCTGCTGCGGCACACCCTGCGACTGCCCGCCACCGTCGACCACTGGCGGATGATCGCCTTCCGTTACGTCGACGGCGAGTTGCTGGTCATCTGGTGGGAGGACGGCAAGCAGCGCGGCTACTGGTCGCACCGCCCCACCGAGGTGTTCACCGTCGGCGGCGAGCAGATTCCCCGCTGGGGCGGCTCCGGCCCCTCGGACGAGGTCTGCCTGCCGCTGCCCGACGGCGGTCGCGCCACGGGCGGCAAGGCGCTGCACGCGGGAGACACCTCCCTCCCGCCGCAGCGCGCCGTCATCTCCGACGGCACCGGTCACTGGCGGGAGGGCCACCAGGGCACCCAGCGGGTGTGGCTGGAGTACGACCCGGCCGGCGGCACGCACGGCCGCGCATCCCTTCCCGCCTTCCTCCGCTCCGGGGTGCGGGACGGCACCCGGCTGCTCGCCGAGCACTGCCAGGTGCTGCCCCTCCAGCCCGGTCTGGAGACCACCCCGTTCGGCACGGACGGCACGGTCCTCGGCCGCTGGGTCCGCCGCACGGTCACCGAGCCCGGGGCGGCCGCCCCCGCCGACGGGCACCGCACCGTCGCCGGCACCCCCGACGGCCACACGGTCGCCCTGCCGCACCCGCTGCCCGGCGGCGTCTCCCCGGTGCCGCTCGGCGCCCTCGCCCTGCCCGGCGGGTCGAGGCCGGTCGCCGCCCTGAACCACCGCTCCGTGGAGGCGCACCCGGCGGACACCGACGGCACCGGCGGCATCCTGTGGTCCGTCACCACCGAATCCTCCGGCGGGAACGACGCGGCGGGCACCCCCTACGTACCTCCCGTCTCCTACTGGCACGCCCTGCGCCCGAGGGACGAGCGGGGCTCCACCGCCCTGCGGAACCTGACGGACGCCCGGGCGGAGGAGCTGTTCAACGAGGTCGCCGTCGCGGTCGCCCAGCACCTGGAGGCGTTCCGGGCCGTCGAGGAGTACACCGGGCCCTCCTCGCGGGAGCTGACCGAGGAGGCCGCCGCCCGGGTGCTGCCCGAGGTGTCCGACGCCCGGCTCCTCGCGGGCGTCACCGCGCTCGTCCGGAACGCGGTGGACCGGGCTGTCTCTGCCGCCCGGTATGTGGAACCGCCCGAGCCCGTGGAGCCGGCCACCCCCCGGAACACCGCGCGCACCAAGGGCATGTTCTTCGACCACGAGCCCGAGCACGGCGACGACACGACGTTGCGGGACGCCTCCGCCTGGGGCTCCGAGCGGATGCGCGGCAGCTGGTGGGGAGCCGGGAACCGATGGACCGTGATCCGGCAGATCCTCGCCGTCAACCATGTGCTCGGCGGTGAGCCGGCGTTCGGCCCGCCCACCCCGTCGAAGGTCCCGTTCACCCCTGTGGACGGCTGGCAGCGGGACGAGTACACCGTGCCCGGAGACTCCCTCACCTGGCTCTCCCTCCTCGACAAGCTGCCCCAACTGGCCTACCGGGCCGCCTCGGAGACCACCTCCGCCGAGCACCGCACCGGGCTCCTCCTGCTGCTGGAAGCCCTCGCCGCGGGCCCGCTGGCCGACCCGGCCGGCACGGTCCGACAGGTGGAGCTCGTCGAACCGCTCGGCGGAGCGACGCCCGGGCGGGGACGCCCCGAGGCCGTGCACCGCCTCGGCCAGGTGCTGCGCAAGGGCGCCCGCACGGTCGTGGTCCTCGCCGACCGCGGCCGGAACACCCGGGACGACGCGGCCCGCTGGCTCGCCCTGGACCACGACCCGACCGGCGCCTTCGGACCCGTCCCCGGCTTCACCCTGGACCGCGAGCGCGTCCACCGGCAGGGCTTCGCCCGCGACCGGCTCACCCGGCTCACCGCCCTGGTACGGGAACAGGGCCCGGCACCCTGGCGCCCGGAGGCCGCCGAGGCGTTCCACACGGCCACCGGAATCGGACCCCTCCAGTCCGCCGCCCTGCTGTCGGCAGCGGTGCCGGAGCCCGGCGCCGAGGCGCTCGCGCTGCTCGGCGCGAAGACACGTGCCTTCGAGGAGGCCGAGGCACGGCTGGACGCCCTGCCCCGCGACGACCGGTACGCCCTGCTCCGGGCGCTGCTGCCCGAGGACCCGGCCGAGCTGTGGTCCACCGGCCCCGACGTCCGCGCCGCCGCCGAGGTCTGGCAGGACCGCCTGTCCTCCCTCGTCCGCGTCCCCGAGGAGCTGGACCTCGACCTCTCGGGCACCACCGCGGACGCCGTCGACCTGGTCCTCAACGCGGGCTCCCGGACCTGGCTCGCCCACGGCACCGCCGTCCAGGACGGCACCGGTCGCCCGGGCCCGCGCGTGACGAGCGCACGCGGCGCGGTCTCCTCCGCACTGACCGCCCTGCACACCCTCGCCTACACGCTGCCGTACGGGCACCCCCTGCGGGAGCACCTGCCCATCGGGCTCGCGGCCCTGCGCGGCCGCCTCGCCGACCCGGACCTGGTGCTGGACCTCGGTCTGCACTGGACCGAGTCGGGGGGCCCGATCGGCGGCACGGTCCGCGCCGCCCACGGGCTCCCCGAGTCCGGCGGCGCCGACGCCGACGGACTGGTCCGGGCCGGCGAGGCGCTGCTCCTCGCCCCCGGTTACGGCGACAACGAGAAGCTGCTGATTCGCCCGGCCGGCCTGGCGGGCCCCGACGACCCGGCGTTTGGCCTCGTCGAGGGCACCATCGCCAGTCACGGCACCGGCGATCTGCTCGCCCTGCGCGCACTGCTGGGCCAGGAGACCGACGCGTTGGTCTCGGCGGGCGCCCCCGACGGCTCCCCGCACCATCCGGCCCAGGACCCGACGCGTGCGGTGCCGGACCTGGTGGCCGAGGCAGCCGCCGCCCTCGACCTGAGCGCGGACACCGCCGCCCTCTACCTGATGCTCCTCGCCCTGCCCGACCCCACGGACCGCAACTGCGTCCGCTGGACCGGGTGGAAGCCGGCACGGATCAAGAAGGCCCGGGCGGAACTCGCCGCCACCGACCTCGTCGTGGAGGCGAAGCGCTCCCGCGCCGGCCGCACCCTGTTCCTGCCCTGCGGTTGGCTGGAACGCGGAACCCCCGGGCTGCCGCTCGAGACCTGGAAGGAACGCCTGTACCCCGTGACCGGGTCCACCCGGACCCTGCCCCACCTCCCCGTGCCCGAGCTGTTCGCAGCCGCCTGGGCACGGACCCGCGGCGGCGACGCCCCCGCCTTCGAAGAACTGGACACCCGCGCAACCCGGAAGGGCCGCCGCCGATGACGAACGACACCACGACCACCACGGACACGACCGCCACGGACACCACCACGGGCAGCACCATCGGGGGCGGCGTCCCGGGCCGGGCGACGGCGCCCGGCCGGCAGCACCGCCAGATAACGCCCCCCGAGGACCGGTACGCCACCGAGCTGGCCTTCCTCGCCGCCCACGACCCCGGGCCCCGCCCGCCCGGCTGGCTGCTCACCCCGCGTGCCGTCGTCACCTTCGTGATGGGCAGCGCGGGCGATCCACTGGGCCTGCCGAAGGGGGCCCGGCCCGGAGCCGGGGTCCCGGGCCGCCTGGTGATCGAGCAGAAGTTCGTCGGCGAGCGCGCTCTGGTCGAACGGTGCGTGGTCACCCTCGCCGGGGAGCGCGGGCTCCTCCTCGTGGGTGAACCCGGCACCGCCAAGTCCATGCTCTCCGAGCTGCTGTCGGCGGCCGTCTGCGGGACCAGCGCGCTCACCGTGCAGGGCACCGCGGGCACCACCGAGGACCAGCTCAAGTACGGCTGGAACTACGCGCTGCTGCTCGCCCAGGGGCCCACCGAGCAGGCCCTCGTCCCCTCCCCGGTACTCACCGCCATGACGCGGGGGGCCGTCGCCCGCGTCGAGGAGGTCACCCGCTGTCTGCCGGAGGTCCAGGACGCCCTCGTCTCCCTGCTCTCCGAGCGGCGGATCGCGGTCCCCGAACTCGCGGGCGGCGAAGGCGCCCAGGTGCACGCGGCCCCCGGGTTCACCCTCATCGCCACCGCCAACCTGCGGGACAAGGGAGTCTCGGAGATGTCCGCCGCGCTGAAGCGTCGCTTCAACTTCGAGACCGTGGGCCCCATCGGGGACGTCGAGGCCGAGACCGCGCTCGTCCGGAGCCAGTCGCGGGCGGCCGTCGAACGGGTGGGCGCCGCCTACCAGGTGGACGACGCGGTCCTCGAAGCCCTGGTCACCGCCTTCCGGGACCTGCGCGCGGGCCGCTCCGTGGAGGGCTGGGAGGTCGAGCGCCCCTCCACGGTGATGAGCACGGCGGAGGCGGTCTCCGTCGCGGGCTCCCTGGGCCTGGCCGCCGCCTACTTCCCCGGCGACCGGGACGTGCTCTCCCTCCTGCCCGGCCATCTGCTCGGCGTCGTCCGAAAGGACGACCCCGCCGACGCGGGACGGCTGCTGGGGTACTGGGACGGGCCGGTGCGCAGGCGCGCGGAGCAGGGGTCGGCCACCTGGCGTGCCCTGTGGGACCTGCGCGCGGTGCTGGAGAACTGACGGATGAACGAGTCGACCATCCCCGGTACGCGGTCCACCGCTGAGGCAGCACCCACCGCCGACGCGCCGGCCGCTTCCCCGGCACGGGGCACGGCGGCAGAGCCGGCCGCCACCCCGGCTTCCGGACCGGCTGCCCCGGAAGCCGGGCCCGCCACCTCGGAAGCCGCGGTGGCGGCCCTCGCGGCGACCGGACCCGGGTCGCCGTTCCTCATCGGGGTGCGTCACCATGCGCCCTCGCTGGCGGCCGCCCTCCCGGCGATGCTGGACGCGGCGGCCCCCGACGTCCTCCTCGTCGAACTGCCCGCCGAGTTCCAGCCCTGGCTGGGCTGGCTCGCCCACGAGGAGACCGAGGCCCCGGTGGCGCTGGCCGCCGTGCCCGCCGCCGTGCCCGGGCCCACCCCGGCAGGCGAACGAGGGCCGGCCTTCTACCCGTTCGCGGACTTCTCGCCCGAGCTGGTCGCCCTGCGCTGGGCGGCGAGGAACGGAGTCCCGGCGGTGGCCTGCGATCTGCCGCTGGCCGACCCGGCATGGGCGGGCGGCACCGACGCCCCCGCCCCCGGCGCCGACTCCGCACCCGTGCCGGGGGAGGGGCGCGGGCTGTCCGCCGCGCTCCGGTCCCGGCTCACCGGCCGGGACGGCGACGACCTGTGGGACCGGCTGGTGGAGGCACTCGCGCCCGGTTCGACACCCGAGGCGCTGCGCCGTGCCGCCCTGCTCACCGGCTGGGCTCTGCGCTACGAGGCCGAGGCGCGGGGCGGGGTGCACGGTATGGATCTGGCGCGCGAGGCGTGCATGCGCGGACATGTCGCCGAGGCCCTGGCGAGCGGGCGGCGGCCCGCCGTGGTGGTGGGAGCCTTCCACACCCCGGCCCTGCTGCCGTCCGCCGCCACGGCCGCCGGGGGCCCCGCGCAGGAAGCGCCGGACTCACGGGAAGCGCCGGCCGCACCGGACCGCACGTCCGCGACCGGTCCGGGCGCGGACGGAAGGATGAACGGCGCGGACGGAAAGGTGAACGGCGCGGACGGCCACGTGAACGAAGCCGCCGGGACCTCGGCGTGCACGGTTTCCCTGGTCCCGTACACGTACCGGCTGCTCGACTCACGCTCCGGCTACCCGGCCGGCATCCGGGACCCGGAGTGGCAGCACATCGTCCTGGACGCCGCCGGGGACCCGGCGGCCCTGCACGAGGCCCTGATCCGCACGGCGGTCCGCGTCTGCGCCGCCCTGCGCGAACAGGGCCACCCCTACGGTCCGGCGGACGGCCGGGAGGTCGTCCGGGTGGCCGGTGACCTGGCCCGGCTGCGCGGTCTGCCCGCCCCCGGCCGCGGTGAACTCCTGGAAGCCGTGCAGACGGTGCTGGGGCGCGGCGAGACCTACGGCACGGGCCGCGCCGTCGCCCGGGCCCTCGAACACGTGCTCGTCGGAGCCCGCACCGGACGGCCCGCACCCTCCGCTCCGCGCAGCGGACTGGGCCCCGCCGTCGAGGCCGCGATCGCCGAGCTCGCGCTCCCCGGGCCGGAGGACGCGCACGAGAAGACGCCGCGCGACCTCCGGCTCGACCCGGCGCGCTCCACCCTGGACCGGCACCGCGAACTGCTGCTGCGCAGGCTGACGGTGTGCGGCATCCCGTACGCGCGTGAGCAGGGGGTGGCCGGTGCGGCGGGCAGTGAAGGACTCACGACGCGCTGGCAGGTCCGCTGGACCCCGGCGACGGCCGCGATGCTCACCGCGGCCGGGGCCCGGGGCGTCACCCCGGCCCAGGCGGCCGAGGGCGTGTTGCGGCAGCGGCACGCGGCCGAGCGGGAGGAGGGCGGTCCGACGGCCGCCCAGGTCGTCCGCGGCCTCATGGAGGCCGCCGAGTGCGGGCTCCCCACCTCCGCCGACGAACGGCTGACGGAACTCGCGGCCGTGCTCCCCGCGAGCGGTACCCTTCCCGAACTCCTCGCCGGCCTCGACCTGCTGGACCGCCTCGACGCCGGCCATCTGCCGGGCCTGGCCGCGCCCGACGGCTCCACGGCCCCGGACGCCACCGCCTCCGCCGGTGCCGCCCGCATCGCGAACGCGGCCGAACTCCTGACCTCGGCCGCGGTACGCCAGGTCGACGGCCTGACCGGCTCGGAGGAACCCGAAGACGCCCGGGCGCTGCTCGAACTGGCGCAGCGCGCCGACCGGGTGGGCGGCATCCGGCTCACCGACGCCCTCGCCCGGCTGGCCGCCGACGGCACCCCGTTGATCGCCGCGGCCGCCGGAGCGGTCCGGGTGCTCACGGGCCACGAAGAGGCGGAGTCCTTCGGGGGGCGCGTCGCCTCCTGGGTGGACGGAGCCGTGGACAGCACCTCCCGGGCCGCGCTCACCGCCCGCCTCACCGGCGTCCTGACGGTGGCGGGCCCGCTCCTGACCGTCGGCGTGGGCGCCCTGGACCCGTTGCTGCACCGGGTCGTCGAGCTGGACGACTCCGCGTTCCTGGCGCGGCTGCCGGCCCTGCGCGGTGGCTTCGACACCCTGAGCCCGGCCGCCCGGGACCGGCTGCTGGACACGGTCGAGGAGCGGCTCGGCGAACGGGTGGACACCCTCGACGCGGACGACCCGGCCGAGCTGGCCCGCCGCACGGTCGCCGACCTCGCGGCCCGCGAGCTCCTGACCGGCCTCGGCCTGCCCGTCCCGCCACCCGCGCACGACGACCGGATCCCACCGCGGCCCGGCAGCCCCACCGCAACGCACCGAACCGCCGCACTGGCTACCGCCACACCCGCCACCGCCACACCCGGCTCACCGGGCCAACCCGCCCCCGCGCTCTCCGCCGAGGCCGCACCCGCCACCGCCACACCCGGCTCACCGGGCCAACCCGCCCCCGTACCTTCCGCCGAGGCTGCTCCCGCACCTTCCGCCGAGGCCGCCCCCGCCCCCTCCGCCGAGGCCGCCCCCGCCCCCTCCGCCGAGGCCGCTCCCGCACCTTCCCCGGGGGCTGCCCCCGTACCTTCCACCGGGGCCGCCCCCGTGCGGACCCTCGCGTCCGCCGACCGCTGGCGGCTCGTGCTCGGCCGGCGTGCCGACCGAATGCCGTCCGGCGCCGCCCGCCTGGCGACCGCTCTGGACGAGCTCTACGGCGCGGGACGCGGCGAGGGATCCCGCAGCGGTCTGCCCGGCCCCGGGCACGGCGGCGCCGGACCGCGCGGCGGCCGGGAGCCGTCGTTCCCCGGCGTCCGCGAGTGGTCCGAGGAACTGGCCGCGCTGTTCGGCCCCGGCGTCCGCGAGGAGGTCCTCGCCGCCGCGGCCGTGACAGGACGGCAGGACGTCCTCGCCGAACTCGACCCGGCGGCCGCCACCCCCTCCGTGGAACTGCTCCGGACGATCCTGCGGTACGCCGGCGGTCTCCCCGAAGCCCGCCTCGCGGCGCTCCGGCCCCTGGTCCGCCGCCTGGTCGACGAACTGACCCGGCAGCTCACCACCCGGCTGCGCCCCGCCCTCACCGGCGCGATGACGGCCCGGCCCACCCGCCGTCCCGGTGGCCGGCTGGACCTGCCGCGCACGCTGCGCGCCAACCTGGCCACCGCCCGCCGGACGGCCGACGGAACGGTCCGGGTGATCCCGGAGAAGCCCGTGTTCCGCAGTCGCGCCCGCCGGTCGGCCGACTGGCGCCTGATTCTGGTCACCGACGTCTCCGGGTCCATGGAGTCGTCCACGATCTGGTCCGCGCTGACCGCCTCCGTGCTCGCCGGTGTGCCGACCCTGAGCACCCATTTCCTGGCCTTCTCCACGGAGGTCGTCGATCTCACCGGCCATGTGCGCGATCCCCTCTCGCTCCTGCTGGAGGTGAGTGTGGGCGGGGGCACGCACATCGCCGCCGGGCTGCGGCACGCCCGCAGCATGGTCGAGGTGCCCAGCCGCACCCTCGTCGTCGTCATCAGCGACTTCGAGGAGGGCGCGCCGCTCGCCGGACTGCTGGCCGAGGTGCGGGCTCTGGTGACCACCGGCTGCCACGTCCTCGGGTGCGCGAGTCTCGACGACGCCGGCCGGCCCCGCTACTCGACGGGCGTCGCCGGGCAGCTCGTGGCCGCCGGCATGCCCGTGGCGGCCCTCAGCCCACTCGAACTGGCCCGCTGGATAGGGGAGAAGACCGCATGAACGCCGACCGGTTGCCACCCGTCGCGCCGGAGGTCACGGCCACACTCGTGGAGGACCTCTCACCCCGGCTGCGCAAGCGGCTGGACGCGGCGGTCTCCAAGCTCGGCACCCGCACGACGCGCCGCGACGGGGACACGGTGACGATCGAGGTCGACGCCGAGACCGAGTTGCGCCTGCACGCCCCGGGCGGCGTGGTGGCGACGACGGACGCCATCACCTGCGGTTGCCTCCTCGCCCCGGCATGCGTCCACCGCGCGGCCGCCGCCTGCGCCGCCCCCATGGCGGACCCGACGCCGGAGGTCGCCGACCGGCCCACCCCGGCGGTCCCCGAACCCGCTGCGGCGACGGACTCAGCCCCCGCCCCCGGCTCAGCCCCCGGCTCTGCCCCCGCCCTCGGCTCTGCCCCCGCCCTCGGCTCTGCCCCCGCCCTCGGCTCCGCCTCCCCGCCCGAGGTGGCGAGCCCGGCCCAGCGCGCTGCCGCCGACGCCCTGTGGTCGGCGGGCGCCGCCGTGCTGGAAGCCGGAGTGGACGGGGCCGGAGCCGTCACCCAGTCGGCCCTTCTCCGCGCCGCGCACACCGCCCGGCTCCGGCATCTGCCGCGTGGCGCGGGTGCCGCGCTGTCCGTCGTCACGCTGCTGCGCGCGGCCCGCGCCGGGGACCCGTCCTACCGCACCGCCGACCTCGTCACGGCCCTGGCCGAACTCCTGGGCACCGCACACCGGGTGGGGACAGCCTCCGGGGCGGAGCTGGAGGCCGTCAGAGGCCGCGCGCGCCGCCCGTACAGCCCGGACGGTTCGCTGCGCCTGTACGGCCTGTTCACCGAACCCGTGGTCACCGACTCGGGGCACGGCGGCGTCCGCACCTGGGTCGCCGGATCCGACGGCCGTCTCTTCACGGTCGGCGACGTGGCGCCCGGCGGTGTCGGGCGTGCCCTGGGCGTGGCCGACCGGGCCGTGCGCCTGGGGGACAGCGCGCTCACCCACCGGGAGCTGGGCCGGGCCGGCCTGGCGGTCTCGGGGGCGACGGTCTCGCCGGACGGCAGACTGGGTGCCGGGAAGGGAGTCAAGGCCGTGACCGCAGGGGGCGCGGCATGGACGGAGCCACCGCTCGCCGCGCTGTGGGAGACCCCGCCGGCCGAACAGGCCGCCCGCGCCCTGCGGTCCACCTCGCGCTACGCGGACCCGGACGGCGGCGGCAGCGACCTGCTCTTCCTGGACGTCGAAATCCTCGGCGCGGTACGGGAGTCGGGCGGCTCCTGCCTGCTCGCGCGGTGCGAGGGAGGCGTTCCCGTCCGGCTCGCCGTCGCCGACGACGACCCCGCGCTGGCCCACCGCGACAACATGGTGCTGCTGGCCGCGGCACCAGGGACACGGCTGAGGATCATCGGCCGCCTGGTGCCAGCCCCGCACCCCCGGCTCACTCTCCTCGCCTGCTCGCACCCCACCGGCGAGGGCGCCATCGATCTCGGCCTCGACCGCCTGCGCCGGGCCGACCTCCCGGACCCGGCCGCCTCCGTGCACCCCGTATCGCTCCAGCCCGGAGGGTCCGGCGCGCACTCGCCCCTGTACCTCCTGGAGCGCCGGGTCGAACAGACGGTCCCGGCCGGCCGCGCCGCCCTCGGCATGCTCGGCGACGTCAGCGCGGAGACCCGCCGGATCCGCCGCGCCGGCCTCCCCACGGCCGCCGGGCTCCTCACCGCCCTGTGCGCCTCGGCGGCCCGACGCGACCGCGATCATTTCGGCCGCCTGCTCCCTGCCGACACCGACGGCTTCGCCGCCCACTGGCTGGCTGCCGCCCGTTACACGGCCGCCGTGGCCGAGTCCCTGTGCTCCGCGGCCTGGGAACCGACGTAGGCGTGGTCCGCACCTATGATCACTTCCCGAAGCCGACCTGAGGAGGCGGGTGCATTGCCGGCCGCAGTGCTCGTTCACGGCCTGTACCACCGCCCCGAACACTTCGGAGCGGTGGCGGAGCCCTTGCGGGCGGCGGGAATCGACGTCCTGGTTCCCGAGCTCCACCGAGGGTCGCTGCCCGCTGACACCGCAGCGGTCCAGTCCGCTGTCGACTCGCTCACCGAGCCTCCGCTCGTGCTCGGACACTCCTACGGCGGCTCGGTGATCACCGGAGTGCGCGGAGCACGGCATCTGGTCTATCTGACGGCCTTCGTGCCGGACACCGGCGAGAGCGCGGCCGCTCTGGGCGGTGCGTCCCCGCGACTCCAGGAGGCGATCGAGCCCGAGCCCGACGGATCGACCAGCCTGCGTCCCGACCGGGCCGCCGACGTCCTCTACCACGACTGTTCCGGGCCTGCCGCCGCCCGGGCGGTCGGCCTGCTCCGCCCGCAGGCCCCCGGCTGCGGGCGAGGAGTTCCGACGCACCACAGCTGGAAGGACACTCCCTCCACCTACGTCGTCTGCGGCCAGGACCGGGTCATCGCCCCGGCTCTGCAACGGAGGATGGCCTCGCGCTGCACCGAGGCGCGCGAGTGGCGGACAGGCCACTCACCCTTCGTGGGGCGACCCGATCTCCTCGTAAAACTCCTGCGGGAACTGCTCGTACCCGTGAGCCGGCAAGAGGCCTTCCGGCCGTAGTCCGTGATGAATCCCTGGCCCCTTCTGCGAGCCCTCAGTTACGACCGCCGCGCTGCCAGCGCTGGGAGGAGAGCCGCACGGGCCCGCCGGCGAGCCGGTCCGCCAACGGCTGGACCAGGCTTCGCGCCTCGTCCGGGAGCGCCCGTACGGCCGCGACCAATCCCGTCGTGCGGTCCTGGTCGTCGTCGTCGACCAGGGCGGCCACGAAGCTCGGCCGGCTGTCCGGATCGGCGGCCGACAACCACTGCTCGGTGTCGCCCGGCGTGCGGGTGTGCGGGGACCATCGGGCGGTGACGAGCGTGTACAGGACGTCCGCCGCCGGTTCGCGGTGCAGCAGTACCACCACCGGGGCGGCCAGGAAATCCCGGTAGAGACCGGCCTTCCAGAAGGGTTCCTCGGTCGCGAACCGTTCCGCGTCGGCCCGGTCGGCCAGATCGACGACATGGACGCTGCCCGTGTGCTCCTCCCCGTCGTCGGACAGGGTGGGGCCGCGCAGTATCAGCCCGTCGGCGAACCGGTCCATATAGGACCAGTGTTCCTCGCAGAGTTCGTCCAATCGGTCCGCGACGTCCGGCTTGTCCTGTGCGTGTACGTAGAACGGCATGCCGGAACCGTACCGGGACGCGCCGGGCGTACGTACGGGAGTATGTGGGGCGTACGGCGGACAGGAGGAGCCCGGTGCACGCACCCGGTCGCACGCGTCCGGCGTACGGCCGACGTTAACCGTTCCGTCACGGCCTCTTCCGTTCTGTTCGGTTCTCTTGGAACATCCTGTTCGCTTCTGTTCCCCACACTTCAACGAGGCCCCTCACTCATGGCTGATATGAATCGGCGCCGCTTCTTCCAGATAGCCGGTGCGACGGCGGGGTTCGGCGCCCTGTCGGGCAGCATCGACCGTGCCGCCGCCATCCCCGCCCACCGAGCTTCCGGGACGATCCAGGATGTCGAGCACATCGTCGTCCTGATGCAGGAGAACCGTTCCTTCGACCACTACTTCGGGGCGTTGAAAGGGGTACGGGGGTTCGGCGACCCGCGGCCCGTGACGCTGCCGAGCGGGAAGTCCGTCTGGCACCAGGCCGATGCGGCGGGCAAGGAGACGCTGCCGTTCCACCCGACCGCCGACGACCTGGGCATGCAGTTCCTCCAGGGCCTCAACCACGACTGGGCCGGCGGTCACCAGGCGTACAACGACGGGCGTTACGACCGTTGGATACCGGCCAAGACGCCGACGACGATGGCCCATCTGACCCGGGACGACATTCCCTTCCATTACGCGCTCGCCGACCGCTTCACCGTGTGCGACGCCTACCACTGCTCGTTCATCGGGGCCACCGACCCCAACCGCTACTACCTCTGGTCGGGGCACACCGGCAACGACGGCACCGGCGGCGGGCCCGTCCTCGGCAACGAGGAGCGGGGCTACGGCTGGACGACGTACCCCGAGCGGCTGGAGGAGGCCGGGGTCTCCTGGAAGATCTACCAGGACATCGGCGACGGTCTGGACGGCCCCGGCGGCTGGGGCTGGATCGACGACGCCTACCGGGGCAACTACGGCGACAACTCGCTGCTCTACTTCGACAAATACCGCGACGCGCAGCCCGGGGACCCGCTGTACGACAAGGCGCGCACCGGCACGAACGTGGCCGACGGCGACGACTACTTCGACGGGATCGCCGCCGACGTCCGCAACGGGAAGCTGCCGCAGATCTCCTGGGTCGCCGCCCCGGAGGCCTTCACCGAGCACTCCAACTTCCCCTCGAACTACGGCGCCTGGTACATCGCGCGGCTGCTGGACGCGCTGACGTCCGACCCCGAGGTGTGGAGCCGGACCGCCCTGTTCATCACCTACGACGAGAACGACGGCTTCTTCGACCACGTCGTGCCGCCCCACCCGCCGACCTCCGCCGACCGGGGCCTGTCCACGGCCGACACCTCGACCGAGGTGTACGAAGGCGGCTCCTCGTACGGCCCCGGTGTCTACGGACTGGGGCCGCGCGTCCCGATGCTGGTCGTCTCCCCCTGGAGCACCGGCGGCTACGTCTGCTCGGAGACCTTCGACCACACCTCGGTGCTCCGGTTCATGGAGCAGCGCTTCGGTGTACGCGAGCCGAACATCTCACCGTGGCGGCGCGCCGTCTGCGGCGATCTGACCTCCGCCTTCGACTTCGCCCGCACCGAGCCCGCCCCGGACGACCTGCCCGACACCGCCGCCTACGAGCCGCCGGACCGCGAGCGGCACCCCGACTACCGGCCCACCCCGCCCGCCGTCGGATCGCTGCCGAAGCAGGAGCCGGGCAGCCGGCCCGCCCGGCCGCTCCCGTACGCCCCGTACGTCGATGCCGCCGTCGACACCGGCACCGGGAAGATCGCGCTCACCTTCAGCCCGGGGACGGCGGCCGGCGCGCAGTTCTACGTCACCTCCGCGAACCGGACCGACGTCCCGTGGACGTACACCGCCGAGGCGGGCAGGACGGTGGCGGACGCCTGGAACTCCGCCTACTCCGGCGGCACCCACGACCTCACCGTCCACGGCCCCAACGGCTTCCTGCGTACGTTCAGGAGCCCGGGTTCCACCGCCGGTCCCGAGGTCACCGCCCGCCACAACGACGGGAGCGGCAATCTCGATCTGACCCTCACCAACCCCGGTGACACCGAGGTCCGCCTCACCCTCGCCAACGCCGAGGCCTACGGGGGAGCGGAGCAGACGGTCACCGTCCGGCCCGGGGCCACGGTGTCGCGCACCATGGACCTGCGGGCGGGCAAGCGCTGGTACGACGTGTCCGTCACGGCCGAGGGCGACCCGGTCTTCCTGCGCCGCTTCGCCGGTCATGTCGAGACGGGGGCCGTCGGGGTCAGCGATCCGGCGACTGCCACCTCCACGGTCACTGCCACGGGCTGAGCTGAGCACCGGGGCCCGGACCGTCTCCGCGTGACGGTCCGGGCCCGCCGGTCGTGTGGTGCCGGGCGGGCCGCTCAGACGGCTCCGCCGGTGCTTCCGCCGGCACGGGACGCGGCCTTGATCCCGCGGGTGATCTCGTCCAGGACGGACAGCTTCGGCGCGTCCTTGTTGATGTCGAACCCGGACCGGACCACGACGAGCATGTCCTTGGCGGCGGGGGAGGGGAACACCAACGATTCCACGTAGCCGTCGTCGCCCTTCTCCGTCACGACCTTCCAGCGCACGACATAACCCTTGCCGCCCGCCACCGTGACGGCCTCCGACTTCAGCTCCTCGTGCGAGGTGAGCGTCCCGTAGCTCTTCCCGCCGTAGGACTCCTTGGCGTTGACGGCGATGTCCTTCTTGGCCGCCTCCTCCGGTGTTCCGGCGGTGAGCTTCATGGCTGCCGCCGGGGCCGAGAACACTCCGCCGCGCACGCAGGTCTCGGCGGTGTCACCGGGGCAGGCGTGCTCACCCGTCGTCAGTCCGGCGCCGACCGCCCCGGACGTTCCCTTCCACCCCTTGGGCACCGGGATGCTGATCCCGGCGGCCAGGTCCGTGGCGAAGCCCGGCTCGACCGGCGGGAGTTGTTGGCCGGGCCCCTGGCCGTCGCCGTTCTCCCCGCCGTTCCCCTCGCCGCCCGTTCCCCCGTCCTTCTCGTCGCCGTCCGGTGCGCCCGGCGGGTCGGGGGCGGGGGACGGGGAGGAGGCCGCGGTGTTGTCCGGTCGGCCGCCGCCGTCCTCGCCCAGCAGATACACACCGCCCCCGATGGCGGCGAGCACCACCGCGCCGACCGTCACACCGACGCCGATGCGGATCCCGCGGCGACGCGCCGCGCCGGGCGAGGCGCGGACATGGCCGGTCCACTGTGCTCCGTCCCACCAGCGTTCCTGAGCGGGGCCTTTGCCTGAGTACCCGGGGTCTGGATGCCAGCCGGGCGGGGTCATCTGGGTCACGGGGGCACCCTATGCGGACCGGGTGAGAATCACATGAACTGCCCGCACGCGCTCACCCCCGGACCCGCGGCCGCCTCGCCCACGGGTCAGGGTTCGATCAGGCCGGCGCGGATCGCGTAGCGGGTGAGCTCCAGGCGGTCGCGCAGGCCGAGCTTCTGGAGCAGGTTGGCGCGGTGCCGCTCCACCGTCTTGACGCTGATGACGAGCAGCTCGGCGATCTCCTTCGAGGAGTGGCCCTCGGCGACCAGCTTGAGGATCTCCTCCTCGCGCTCCGTGATGGCCCTCGCCGGCAGGTCCTCGCCGTCCTTGGCCCGGTCGAGGAAGTTGCGGATGAGCGCGGTCACCGCGCCCGGGTAGAGAAACGGCTCGTCACGCATCGCCGCCCGGCAGGCCTCCACCAGGTCCCGGTCCGCGACCGACTTGAGGACGTACCCGGCCGCCCCCGCCTTCAACGCCTCGAAGAAATACTGCTCGTTGTCGTACATCGTGAGCATCAGGATGCGCAGCCCGGGCATGACCCGGGACAGCTCGCGCGCTGCCTGGAGGCCGGTCAGGCGGGGCATCGCGATGTCCAGGATGACCAGGTCGGGCCGTTCGCTGCGGGCCATCTCGATGGCCTCCGCACCGTCGCCGGCCTCGGCGACGACCGTCAGGTCCGGTTCACCGTCGAGGATCAGCCGGACGCCGCGACGCACGAGGGCGTGGTCGTCCGCCAGCAGGATGCGGGTCGGAGCGGCGGCACCCCGGGAAGGCGTGGCGATGGACGGTGAGGTGGGCATGATCACTTGCTTCCGTTGCTTCCGTTGCTTCCGTCCGGGACGGGCACATCGAGACGTACTTCGGTGCCGCCCTGCGGACCGGGACCGAGGGAGACCTCGGCGCCGATCAGCAGAGCGCGTTCGCGCATACCGCGCAGGCCCGCCCCCTCGGGGGTGTCCCCGAGACCGCGGCCGTCGTCGCGGATGAGCAGTTCCACCCCGCAGGGGCTGCGTCGCAGCGAGAGTTCGAGCCGGGTGGCGCGGGCATGCCGGACCGTGTTGGTGAGCGCTTCCTGCGCGATCCGGTAGACGACCAGTTCGGCCTCGGCGCCCAGCTCCGGCAGGTCCTTTCCCATCTGGCGGCGGATCGTCAGCCCGTCCGGCGTCGGGGTCTCGGTGATCAGCGCCGTCAACGCGCTGACCAGGCCCAGTTCCTCCAGCACCCCGGGCCGCAGCCGGCGCGCGATCCGGCGGATCTCGTCGAGCGACCCCCGGGTGATCTCCTGGACCTGCCGCAACTCCCCGCGCAGCGGCTCCGGGGCGTGGTCGGCGACCCGCTTCAGCTCCAGCAGAACCGCGGTCAGCGTCTGCCCGACCTCGTCGTGCAGCTCCTGCGCCACCCGGCGGCGTTCGGCCTCCTGGGCGGAGAGGGCGCGGGCACTGCTGGTGGCGCGTTCGGCCTCCAGCCGGTCCAGCATCGTGTTGAACGTCTCGATCAGCGCGGCGATCTCACCGTGCCCCGCGACCTCGGGGCGCGGGCTGGGGCGCAGCAGATCGGTGGTCGTCATCGCGCGGGTGACCCGCTGGAGCGGGAAGAGGCCGAGCCGGAGCAGGGCCGCGTTGGCCGCGAGCATGAAGGCGATGCCGCCGGTCAGGATCATCGCCTCGGTCAGGAGGACCGGGGTGGAGATGGTGATCGGCCCGAGCAGCAGCAGGGCGCCGGCCGCGACCAGCACGGCGGCGTTGAGCAGGAAGATCCGCCAGAACAGGGACAAGGTCGAACGGCTCCTTCGGAAGGTCGGTTCGTGCGGGCGCGCTGACAGCCTCCACTATCGCCGCTGTACAGCGGGAAGTCCGCAGCCGCCCGGACCATGACCCCCGCTCCGGCCACTCTCCGGAGTGCCGCGTGCGCACCCCGTCTGCATGGTGCGCACCCCCGGATATGGGTGCTGCCCCCGATGGTCCGCCGAGGCCCTTTCCGACGACCATGAGGTCCAGGGCCCGGGGGGCCCTGCCCCGTGCCGCATCGCGGGGAGCCGGAGCTTCAGGAGCCGAGAGGGTTTCCGTACCGGGAGGGAGACACGATGCCCACGTACGACGAGCGGCTGCGTGACCTCGAGGAGCAGCTGCGCCACGACGATCCCGAGTTCGCCGAGGCGATGTCCGACGGGACGCCGCGCACCCCGCGTGAGTACCGTCGCCGCAACGCCTGGCTGTGGCTCGCCGTCGGGCTCGCCGCGCTGGGCATCGGCATCGCCGTGGGCCACGGTCTCCTGATCGCCGCCGGACTGGTCGTGTCCGGCGCGGCGGCCCACCTCTTCGACCCACAGCGCGGACGCCTGCACGGGCGGGACATCCCCAGCACCCGCTGACCCGCGCCCCTTTTCCCGGCGGTGCCCGCATGCACCGCCCCACCGGCCTCTTCCGGCCGGCGTCAAGGCCTCGTCCGGATCCCCGGACGGGGCCTTCGCACGTGTACGGGGCCTTCGCAGGTACGGGAGCGGAGCGGAGCCGTACGGGAGTGGACCGGGCGTTCGTGAGGTCCGACCTCATGCTCGGTGTGACATAGGCTGCATGTCCGGATCCGGCCGAGGCAGGGAGTGACGGATGCCCGTCGAATGGCAGCCCGTGCGGCAGTCCCGAACCCATGAGCTCGTGCTCCGCAGCATCGAGGAGCGGGTCTTCGCCGGAGAGCTCCGGGCCGGCGACCGGCTGCCGCCGGAACGGGAACTGGCTCCGGTGCTCGGCGTCAGCCGCTCCGCCCTGCGCGAGGCGCTGCGCGTACTGGAGACCATCGGCGTCCTGGTGGCCCAGCCCGGCCGGGGTCCCGACGCCGGGGCCCGGATCGTGCGCAACCCGGACGACGCCCTGGGCCGGCTGCTCCGGCTGCACTTCGCCCTCGGCAGCTACAGCCTCCAGGACGTTCTGGAGGCCCGGGTGGTCCTGGAGCGGTCCAGCTTCGAGGCCGCCGCCGGCCACGCACCGGCCGAGGACCTCGACGAGGCGGAGGAGCTGGTGGCGGGCATGGCGGAGCCGGGGATCGGGGTGAGCGGCTTCAACGATCTGGACACCCGCTTCCATGTGCTCATCGCCCGCAGCTCCGGCAACGCCCTGACGTCCACGCTCACTTCCGCCGTACGGGAGTCCGTGCGGTCGCTGATCCTGCGCGCCCTGGAAGCCGCCGAGGACTGGCCGGCCACGGCCCGCGCGCTCAACGCCGAGCACCGGGCCCTCCTCGCGCTGGTACGGGAAGGGAAGGGCGCGGACGCCGCGGATCTGGTGGAGCGGCACATCCGGGGGCTGCACGGGACGCTGGTGGAGGGGCCCGTCGCGCCGTAGGAGCCACCCGAGCCGGGCTCCCGTCAGGCATAGGCACGGCTCCCGTCAGGCACAGGCACGGCTCCGACGGACACGGCTCCCGTTCGACGCCGCGTGCCGCAGACGTTCCCTTCAGCGACCCATGACTAGTATGGTCCGACCATAGAAACATCAGAGTGAACCCGACCGGGGAGGCCCCATGCGCATCGGACTCTTCGCCACCTGTCTGGGAGACACGCTCTTCCCCGACACGGTGAAGGCCACCGCGATCCTGCTCACGCGCCTGGGCCACGACGTGGTGTTCCCGCCGGGCCAGACCTGCTGCGGGCAGATGCACATCAACACCGGCTACCAGCGCGAGCCCGTCCCCCTGGTGCGCAACTTCGCGGACGGGTTCGGCGACGCCTCGATCGAGGCGGTCGTGATGCCGTCGGGCTCGTGCGCCGGTTCCGTGCGGCACCAGCACCGGATCGTCGCCGACCGCTACGGCGATGCCGCGCTCCGCGCCGGAGTGGACGCCGTCGCCGCGAAGACGTACGAGCTCTCCGAGCTGCTCGTGGACGTCCTCGGCGTCACCCGGGTCGGCGCGTACTTCCCGCACCGGGTGACGTACCACCCCACCTGCCACTCGCTGCGGATGCTCCGCGTCGGCGACAAACCGCTCCGACTCCTGCGCGCGGTCGAGGGGATCGACCTCGTCGAGCTGCCCGGGGCCGACTCCTGCTGCGGATTCGGCGGCACCTTCGCGCTCAAGAACGCCGAGACGTCCACCGCGATGCTCCACGACAAGACGGACAGCATCACGGCCACCGGGGCGGAGGTGTGCACCGCCGGGGACTCCTCCTGCCTGATGCACATCGGCGGCGGGCTCTCCCGGATCCGGTCCGGGACCCGCACCCTGCACCTCGCCCGGATCCTCGCCGCGACCCGCACCACGCCCGACGTCCTGACGGAGGCCTCCGTATGAGCACGTTCCTCGGCATGCCCGCCCCGCCGCCCCGCTCCCCGTACGGCACCGGAAACCTCCGCGGCGACCGGTCCTTCCCCCGCGCAGCCCACGAGGAACTGGGCAACGACCAGCTCCGCCGCAACCTCGGCCGCGCCACCGGCACCATCCGCGCCAAACGGCTGAACGTCACCGGCGAACTCCCCGACTGGGAGGCCCTGCGGGACGCGGGCTCCGCCATCAAGACCGACGCCATGAACCGGCTGCCCGAACTGCTCGAAGAACTGGAGCACAAGGTCACCGAGCGCGGCGGCACCGTCCACTGGGCCCGCGACGCCGCCGAGGCCAACGAGATCGTCGCCCGGCTGGTGAAGGCCACCGGCAGCGACGAGGTCATCAAGGTCAAGTCCATGGCCACCCAGGAGATCGGACTCAACGAGCACCTGGAGTCGGTCGGGATCACCCCGTACGAGACCGACCTCGCCGAACTCATCGTGCAGCTCGCCCACGACAAGCCTTCGCACATCCTGGTGCCCGCGATCCACCGCAACCGGGACGAGATCCGGCAGATCTTCCTCGACCGGATCCCCGGCGTCCACCCGGACCTGGACAACGTCCCCGCCCATCTCGCCGCCGCCGCGCGCACCTACCTCCGCGAGAAGTTCCTCACGACGAAGGTCGCCGTCTCCGGCGCCAACTTCGGTGTCGCCGAGACCGGCACGCTCGCCGTCGTCGAGTCCGAGGGCAACGGCCGCATGTGCCTGACCCTGCCCGAGACGCTCATCACCGTGATGGGCATCGAGAAGGTGATTCCGCGCTACCAGGACCTGGAGGTCTTCCTCCAGCTCCTGCCCCGCTCCTCGACGGGGGAGCGGATGAACCCCTACACCTCGCTGTGGACCGGAGCGACGCCCGGCGACGGTCCGAGCGACTTCCACCTGGTCCTCCTCGACAACGGGCGCACCGCAGCGCTCGCCGACGCGATCGGACGCGCGGCCCTCAACTGCATCCGCTGCTCCGCCTGCCTCAACGTCTGCCCGGTGTACGAACGCACCGGCGGCCACGCCTACGGCTCGACCTACCCCGGACCCATCGGGGCCGTCCTCACCCCGCAACTGGCCGGAATGCACGCGGCGAAGGACGACCCCAACAGCTCCCTGCCGTACGCCTCCAGCCTCTGCGGAGCCTGCTTCGACGCCTGCCCGGTCAAGATCGACATTCCGTCGCTGCTGGTGGAGTTGCGCCACCAGCACACCGAGCAGACCGGTGTCACACCGGAGAAGCTGGCGATGAAGGCGGCCGCCGCAGTGATGCGCCGCCCGGGCCTCTACACCGCCGCGCAGAAGGCGTCCGGGCTCGGCCGCGTCATCGCGGGGCGCGACGGCACGATCTCCCGGCTCCCTCCGCCGCTCAGCGGCTGGAGCGACAGCCGCGACACCGAGGCCCCGCCCCGGCAGACCTTCCGCGCCTGGTTCGCCTCCGACGAGGGCACGGCCGCCCTGCGCGCCGCGGCCGCCGAACACGCCACCGCGGCCACCGGCGGCGAGCACGACGAGACGTACAAGAAGGACGAGACGTACAAGAAGAACGAGGACGCGACATGAGCAGTGCCCGCGACACCGTGCTGGGCCGGATCCGCGACGCCCTCGCGCTGGCCCCGACGCCCGCCGTCGTCGTCCCGCGCGCCTACCGCACCGGCCGCGTCCTGCCCGACGGCGAACGCCTCGCCCTGTTCACCGACCGGCTGCTCGACTACAAGGCGCGGGTGCACCCCTGTACGGCCGACCGCACCGCCGGGACCGTCGGCGAGCTCCTGCGGGAGCACGGCGTCCGCCGCATCGGCGTGCCGGCCGGACTCGACGCGCGCTGGCTCGCCGGATACGACGGCGAGGTGCGGCAGGACGACGCCGACGTCCCGGCCTCACAACTCGACACCCTGGACGCGGTGGTGACGGCGTCGGCCGCCGGCTGCGCCGAGACCGGCACGATCTTCCTGGACGGTTCGCCCGGCCAGGGCCGCCGGGCGCTGTCCCTCGTCCCCGATCTGCACCTGTGCGTGGTGGACCTCTCCACCGTCGAGGTGGGCGTGCCCGAGGCGGTGGCGCGGCTGGTGCCCGAACGGCCGACGACGCTGATCAGCGGCCCGTCCGCCACCTCCGACATCGAGCTGGAGCGGGTGGAGGGCGTCCACGGGCCCCGGACGCTGGTGGTGGTGATCCGTACGGACGCGTAGCCGTCAGCGCGTATACGTCAGGGGGCAGACGTCAGGGGGTGTCCGGCCGCCTGTGAACCACGGTCACCGCCGGAACCGCCGCACCGCCGAACGTGATCCGGGTCCGCGCCCCGTCCTCCGCCCAGCGCACCTCGACCGTGTCACCGGCCACCTCCACCCGGTCCACGGCCCCGCCCACGGCCCCGCCCAGCGGGGCAGCCTCCGGGGCGGCTTCCGGATCGGCGGCGGTGAGGGAGGCCAGTGCCACCAGAACCACCGTGCCGGTGGCCTCCGCGCCGAGCCGGGGCACGGTCGCCCGGTGCGCGAACGCCGTTCCCTGCGGGGCCCGTACGCCCTCGGACGCTTCCCAGCCGTGCAGCCCCCGCAACTCCGAGCGCACCGCCCCGCCGGGATCGGTCGCCCAGCCCGTCAGCTCCGCCCGCGCCCCGTCCGGCGCACCCAGCACCCGGTGCACCCGCAGCTCATGGCGGCCCCGCGCCACGGTCACGCTCTCCACCCGCAGCCCGGGGACGGTGGACGGGCCCGCCGGGAACACCGGCAGATGCCAGGAGGCCGCCCAGCCCCAGCCGTCGCCGTGACCGGCCCCGAGCGGACGGATGCGCCGCCGAGCACTGCGCGCCCCGCCGACCGTCACCGACAGATGGTTGTCCGCGGTGTTCGCAGCCGAGGCCGGCCCGGTCACGGTGGAGTACGCGAGCCGCGCGTAGTGCGGATCCTCGTCGGCCGCCGACTCGCCCTCGTCCGGGCGGACATGGTCGCTGCCGTGGTTGTGCAGGCGCACTACACCGTCCGCCCGCGTCGACTGCAGCAGAAGGCCCGCCGCCGGTACGGACAGCACCCGGTCGGGGCCCTCGCTCGGAGCCTCCTCCTCCGGCGACGACCACAGAGGGTGCTCGGCGGGCGCCAGCAGGGACACGAACGCCTTCGACGCCCAATACGGGGACGCGGGACCGGAATAGGTCTGCAGCGTCGCCGCGTGCGGTCCGTGCCAGCCGAGGCTCAGCAGCCCGCTCTCCCCGGCCGCCCCGCGTTCCAGGAAGTACCGCAGCGACCCGCTGACGACCCGTCGGGAGGCCCCCGGGGTGAGCGGCGTGTGCCCGGTCACCGCACCCAGACCCACACCCGCGCTCGCGGCGAAGCGGTAGGTCAGCGAGCGGCCGAAGTACAGCGGGGCGCCGTCGCCGCCGAACATCAGCGAGAAGCTCTCCAGATGCTCGCGCAACCGCGCCCCGAGCCGCGCCGACTCCCGCTCGTCGCCCGCCAGATGGGCGTCGAGCACCGGATACAGGTGCAACGCCCAGCCGTTGTAGTGGTCGAAGGCGCGCCCGTCCCCGTCGGCGTACCAGCCGCCGCCCCGGTACCAGCCCTCCAGCAGCTCCAGCGCCCGCTCCCGGGCCCGCGCGGTCTCCGCGTCGCCCCGGCCCACCGACTCCAGGAACCCGGCGACGGTGTACGGGAAGAGGTACCAGTTGTTGCCCGCCGGAACGTGCCGCAGCGCGCCCCGCAGCCAGTGCTCCGCCCGGTCCCGCACATCCGGCGTCAGCCGGTCCCAGAGCCAGGGCCGGGTGAGCCGCAGGCCGAGGGCCACCGACGCGGACTCCACCATGGGCTGGCCCTGCACATGGTGGTCCAGGATCAGCGGCCAGGACTCCGCGTCGTCGCGGCCCGGTGTCCGCGTACCGGCGTCGAGCCCGTCCGCGTACCGCTCCAGCAGGCCGTTCGGATCCTTGCCGCCCGCCCCCGCGACCCGGAAGCCGGCCGCCAGGAACGTACGCGCGTACCCCTCCAGGCCGTCGGAGCGGACACCCGAGTGCGACGGGGGCCCGGGCAGGTCGAGCCGGGCGCCGCCCGGCGTGGCCCACTTCCAGGCGGCGTCCAGCATGCCGTCGGCGGCCGCCTCCCAGTGGGCGCGGGTGTATCCGGTGTACGGGCTCGACGCGGGGTCTTCCGGGGGCAGTCCGAAGAGGGCGGCAGCGGAGGTGGTCATCCGGGAATCCTGAGCGACTGATCAAAGAGGGTCAATAGATCGATCAGAAGCAGGGGTGAATCGATCAAACGCTCATCGACGGGATGGCGGGGAGGCGAGAGCCTCGGTCGTCGGCCGCAAAACCGTTGCGCTTACCATCTTTCCCGACATGGACACCATCAGCCTCTGGCCGTTGGCCGCACTCGCGGCGGCATCCACCCTCGTCGGCTTCTCCAAGACAGCCGTCAGCGGTGCGAACACGATCAGCCTCGCGGTCTTCGCGGCTGTTCTCCCGGCCCGTGAATCGACCGGAGTGCTGCTCCCGATCCTCATCGTCGGCGATCTCCTCGCCGTACTCGTCTACCGCCGTCACGCCCACTGGCCCACCCTGCTCCGGCTGTTCCCCGCCGTCGCCGTGGGCGTCGTGGCGGGCACGGTCTTCATGCTGTGGGCCGACGACGCGGCGGTCCGCACCTCCATCGGCGCGATCCTGCTGTTCATGACGGGCGTCACCCTGTGGCGTCGCCGGATCGCCGAGAAGGAGACCGAGAAGGAGACCGAAGCCGAGGGCGGCAGCGGCCGGACCGCCGCGCGTGGTTACGGCGTCCTCGGCGGGTTCACCACGATGGTCGCCAACGCCGGCGGCCCGGTGATGTCGCTCTATCTGCTGTCGGCCGGCTTCCGGAAGCTCGGCTTCCTCGGCACGTCGGCCTGGTTCTTCCTGATCGTGAACGTGTCCAAGGTGCCGTTCAGCGTGGGGCTCGGCCTGATCGACGCCCGCTCCCTGCTGCTCGACGCCTGTCTGGTGCTGTTCGTCCTGCCCGGCGCCTACCTGGGCCGCGTGTGCGTCGACCGGATCAACCAGAAGATCTTCGACCGGATCGTCATCGGTGCGACGGTGGTCGGCGGACTCCAACTGCTGCTGATCTGAGGCCGCCCGCCCCCAGGCAGAGACGCTCGTCAGGGAAGCAGCAGCCAGTCCGCTCCCACCGCGGCCAGCAGCCCCGCTCCCAGCAGCCAGCTGGCCAGCCGGGTGCGGCCGTTCCTGCTCAGCTCGATCACCACGCCGCACAGGATGAGCGCGAGCCCGTAGACACCGACGACGAGCACCGACGAGCGGCTCGCGATGCGCAGCGCGAGCACGACGGCCATCGCCGCCATGCCCACCGAGGAGAGCACGACCCGCAGTCGCCGGGCCTGGCGCGGGGTCAGTCTCTTCCCGTCCCGACCGTCGCCACCGTCCGGGGCGTCCGAGTCCCCCGCGACGGCGTCGGCTATCGGAGTGTCGGCGCCCCGGTCCTGGTCGGAGTGCTCGTCGTTCAGCCCGTCCTCGCGCTGGTCCTCGCGCTGGTCCCGGTGCTGGTCCTGGTCAGAAGTGCTCATGGAGCCGGATCGTAGTAGCTGCGCGGACCCCCGGTCCCCGGACCCGGACCTTCCGTCGCGGGACCCGGACCTTCCGCCCCCCGGCCCGCTCCCGCGCCGCCCCTTCGGGCTACCCCCGCAGGCGGGGCGCCTCGGCCGCCGCGTCCACGGTCGGGCCCGACTCCACCCGGCCCGCCAACTCCCTCGCCCAGTCGCACAGTCCGCCGACCGCGATCCCGTGCGGCGCGGACCCGGCGAACGGGACCAGCGCCCCCGCGCCCCGGCGCAGCAGCCGGGCCCCGCCCCCGGTGTTGCCCCGGGCGGAGTGGGTCAGCCCCACCGCGAGCTGTGCCAGCCCCCGCCAGAGCTCGCGTTCGTCCTCCGGCCCCGATTTCCAGGCGTCCTCGAAGACCTCGTGCGCGTGGAACGGCATCCCCGCGTCCAGCAGCCGCTGCGCCTCCCGGAGCGTTTCCGGAGGCGTGCGGACGACGCCCTCCGGCTGTCGTTCGACGCCGGGCGTCCCGTACGGGAGGGGGCGCCCCAGTCCGTCACGGGGGCGCGCGTTGCGCGCCCGGCCCTCGGCATCACGGTCTCTGCGCGTCTCGTTCACTCCTTGATTGTGCCCCGCACCTGCGGGGAATCGTGCGAACCCTGTCGGCGAGCACCCGCGCACGACTAGGCTCGACCGTCGATACGACTGCCTCTGTGGGAAGGGTGGGCATGAAGCCGTCCCGTCCGTTGTACGAGCGTGAACCGGAACTCGCCGCCGCTGCCGAGGCGGTGGACGCCCTGTGCGGTGCGCAGGCCGTCGGCGGGCTCCTGGTCTTCAGCGGAGAGGCGGGGATCGGCAAGACCGCGCTGCTCGCCGAGATCCGGGCGATGGCCGCCGACCGCTGCACCGTCTGGTCGGCCCGGGGAGGCGAGACCGTCACCTCCGTACCGTTCCATGTCGTACGGCAGTTGCTGCAGCCCGCCCTCGACCAGTTCCCGCCCGACGAGACCCGGGCCCTGTTCGGCGACTGGTACGAGACCACCGCGCCGGCCCTGGGACTCGCCGAGCCGAGCGGACCGCAGCCCGACCCGCAGGGTGTGCGCGACGGACTGGACTTCGTCGTCGGCCGGCTCGCGTCCCGGCTCAGCCACCGGCCGTTGCTGCTCATCGTGGACGACGCCCACTGGGCGGACGGCGAATCCCTCGCCTGGCTGGCCTCGTTCACCGCCCGCCTCGGCGAACTCCCGGTGCTGGTCGTGCAGGCGCACCGCCCACAGGAGCTCGCCGAACGCGACGCCAACTACATCGCCGACCGCGAGGCCGAGCGCGGCCCCGGCAGCCAGGGCACGGTGAACCGGGTCGCCCTGCGGGCCCTGACCCCGGACGCCACCGCCGTGCTCGTCCGCGCGGGCCTCGGCGACCACGCCGACGACCCGTTCTGCCGTGAGGTGTGGGCCGTCACCGGAGGCAACCCGTACGAGGCGGTCGAGCTGGTCGCCAAGGTCCAGGACCGCGAACTGCCGCCGGTGGAGGAATCGGCCGGCGAACTGCGCGAGCTGGGCGCGTCCGCCCGGGGCAGCGGGCTCGTCGCCCGGCTGGAGCGGCTCGGCACGAACGCCAACCGGTTCGCCTGGGCCGCCGCGGTCCTCGGCACCGACATCTCCCAGGAACTGGCCGCCACGCTCGCCGGAATGAGCTCGGCGGAGGCCGCCGACTGCACGGCCCGGCTGCGTGACGCCCGTATCGTCAGCGGCTTCGATCCGCTGGAGTTCGTCCACCCGCTGATCGCGACCGCCGTCTACCGCTCGATCCCGCCGGCCACCCGCACCGCCATGCACGGGCGCGCCGCCTGGGCGATCACCCGGGCCGGACTCGGCGCCGCCGCGGCCTCCCGGCACCTGCTGGAGGTCCACCCGGACGACGACCAGGAGCTGGTCGCGCAGCTGCGCGAAGCCGCCGGTCAGCACCTTGCCGTCGGTGCGCCGGAAGCGGCCCGGCGCTGCCTGGAACGGGCCCTGGAGGAGCCGCCGCGCCCCAAGGACCGGGCCGTCCTGCTGTACGAGCTGGGCTGCGCGACCCTGCTGAGCTCCCCGCCCACCACGGTCCAGCACCTGCGCGCCGCCCTGGACATGCCGGGGCTCGACGACGGGCTGCGGGTCGACGCCACCTTCCGGCTCGCGGCCGCGCTCGCCCACAACAACCAGCTCAAGGACGCGGCGCTCTCGCTGGCCGCCGAGGCGGCGCGCACCGCACCCGGCCCCGGGCTGATGCGCCTGCAGGCCGCGCACTTCATGTGGGAGGGCATGCAGGCGGCCGAGGACGACGGACCGACCCGCTCCCGGCGGCTCACCCGCAACGCCGACCACCTCAAGGGCCGCGACAACGGGGAGCGGGCGCTGCTCACACTCCGGGCCTTCGACGCCATGCTGCGCGGTGAGAACGCCCAGCTCATCGTCGACCTCTGCGAACGCGCGCTGATCGACGGCAGCCCCGCCCGGGGGCTCGGCTGGACCGACTCCGAGTGGGGCTTCGAGCTCCCCACGATGGTCGGCATCACCTACACCTTCGTCGACCAGCTGGACCGGGCCGAGAGCCTCTTCGGTGAAGCGGTCCGGGCCTTCGAGATCTCCGGCTGGAGCGGGGCCCACCTGGCGTTCGCCCACACCCTGCTCGGCATGGTCCACCGCCGTCGCGGCCGGCTCGCCGAGGCCGAGGGCTTCCTCCGCGAAGGGCTCCGCCTCGCCGACCGTGTCGGCTCCGGACTGCCCGTCCACTGGGACGCGGCCTGCCTGCTCATCGACACCCTGCTGGCCCGTGGACGTACCGACGAGGCCCGCCGCATCGCCGACCGCTACGACTTCGGCCCGCCCTACCCCAGCGCCATGGTGCTGCCGGACGGACCGTGCGTGCGGGGCCGCCTGCTGCTGGCGGAGGGGCGCACGGAGGACGCGATCGCCGAGCTGGAAGCGGCGGGCGCCGCCCTGGAGCAGCGCGAACGCTTCAACGGCATCTGGGCTCCCTGGGCCGGCGACCTGGCGCGCGCCCTGGCCGGGAGCGACCCGGCCCGCGCGGCGCACCTCGCCGCCCGGAACCGGGTGCACGCCGAACGGTTCGGCACCCCCACCGCCCTGGGCGAGGCCCTGCGCTGCGTCGCCCTCTTCGCGCCCCCGGAGCGGTCCGCGCAACTGCTCGCCGAGGCCGTGGGGCACCTGGAGAAGTCCTCCTCCGCCTATGAGCACGCCCTCGCCCGGGTCGACTACGGCATCGCGATCGGCTCGCACCGGGAGCTCGCCCGAGCCCAGAAGCAGGCGATGGCCTGCGGAGCCGAGGGACTGGCCGCCCGGGCCCAGCAGGCACGGGCGTCGATACGGTCCTCGGAGTGAGGTAATGTTTGTCCTGCGCGGCCGCCCGGGACACCCGGGGGGAAACGCGGCGGGACGTGGCGCAGCTTGGTAGCGCACTTGACTGGGGGTCAAGGGGTCGCAGGTTCAAATCCTGTCGTCCCGACTGGAGACAGTCGCAGTTCGAGGCCGGTTTCGGAGGTATCCGAGACCGGCCTCCGGCGTTTCCCGGGGAGTCCGGCCCATGCTGCCGCCTGCCCGCGGCGGTACCCCCGGACGGCCTACACCCGCTCGTGCGGGTGGACGGGCGGGGTGAGGGTGGCACTGGCCGTGTCCTGCGGGACCGGGCCGCCTGTCCGCCGCCCCGAGGGAGTTCGAGATGGCTCGGAACACCGACACCAAGCCCGCCGAGCAGGCCGTCGCACTGGCCAACAAGGCGGTCCGGCAGAACTACCCCTTTGCCGACCGCCAGGATCTCGACGACGCGCGGCGCGGCTTCATGGGCACGGCGGAGGACCATGTGATCCGTGACGCCGAGGGGAGCGCGGTGTGGGACCTGGACGCCTACGGGTTCCTCGACCAGGAGTGCCCGGACACGGCCAACCCGAGCCTGTGGCGGCAGAGCCGGCTCTGCTCCGACCACGGCCTCTTCGAGGTGACCGAAGGCATCTACCAGGTGCGGGGCTTCGACCTGTCGAACATGACGATCGTCGAGGGCGAGCGCGGGATTCTGGTCATCGACCCGCTGCTGTGCGCGGAGACGGCCGCCGCGGGGCTCGCCCTGTACCGGGGCCACCGCGGCGACCGGCCCGTCACCGGCGTCCTCTACACCCACAGCCACGCCGACCACTTCGGCGGCGTGCGAGGCGTCATCGGTGACGAGGACGTCGCCAACGGCGTACCGGTGTTCGCCCCGCACGGCTTCCTCGAGCACGCCGTCAGCGAGAACGTCTACGCGGGCACGGCCATGAACCGCCGTGCCGCCTACATGTACGGCGCCGCCCTGCCCAAGGGCGAGCGCGGGCAGATCGGGGCCGGTCTCGGCCAGACCCTCTCCACCGGCGCGGTCGGCCTGATCGCCCCGACGGTGGACATCACCCGCTCCGGACAGACGGAGACGGTCGACGGCATCCGGATGGTCTTCCAGCTCACCCCGGGCACCGAGGCGCCGGCGGAGCTGAACATCCACTTCCCCGACCACGCGGCCCTGTGCATGGCGGAGAACGCCACCCACAACCTGCACAATCTGCTGACCCTGCGGGGCGCGGAGGTACGCGACCCCAGGGTCTGGGCCCGCTACCTCACCGAAGCGGTCGACCTGTTCGTCGACTCCTCCGACGTCGCGTTCGCCTCCCACCACTGGCCGGTCTGGGGCCGCGACCGCGTCCTGGCGTTCCTGTCCGAACAGCGCGACGTGTACGCCTATCTGCACGACCAGACGCTGCGCATGCTCAACCAGGGTCTGACGGGACTGGAGATCGCGGAGGAGATCGTGATGCCCCCGGCCCTGGAGCGGGCCTGGCACACCCACGGCTACTACGGCTCCGTCAGCCACAACACCAAGGCGATCTACCAGCGCTACCTGGGCTGGTTCGACGGCAACCCGGCCCATCTGTGGGAGCATCCGCCCGTCGAGTCCGCCCGGCGGTACGTGGAGTACATGGGCGGCGCCGACGAGGTGCTGAAGCGCGCCCGCCGCTCCTACGCCGAGGGCGACTTCCGCTGGGTGGTCCAGGTCGTCAACCATGTGCTTTTCGCCGACCCCGGCAACACCGAGGCGCGGGACCTCCAGGCCGACGCGCTGGAACAGCTCGGATACGGCAGCGAGAACGGGACCTGGCGCAACTTCTACCTGATGGGCGCTCGGGAGCTGCGCCACGGATCTGTCGGCACCCCCACCTCCACCGTCGCCCCCGACCTGCTGGCCGTCCTGACGCTGGAGCAGCTGTGCGACGCCCTCGCCATCCGGGTGGACGGGCCGGGCAGCTGGGACGCGGACATCACCGTGCGGTGGAAGCTCTCCGACGGCGAGCCCCTCACGCTGCGGCTGCGCAACGGAGTCCTCACCCATGTCAGGGGGACCGGGCCGGCGGCCGCCGCCCCGGACGTGGAAATCCTCCTGACGGAGCCCGAGGTGCGGGCCGTACTGCTCGGCTCCCTGTCACCGGCCGACCTCATGGCCCGCCCCGGAGTCGAGATCACCGGTGACGCGGGCAAACTGACCGAACTCCTCGGCCATCTCGGCGACCCGGACCCGGACTTCGCGATCGTCACCCCCTGACGCGCGCGCCCCGCCCGCCGTCTTCGCGGCGGGCGGGGCGAGGGTCCGGTGCGGCCGTCCAGGACCGTCAGGACCTCCAGGGCATCCAGGACCTCCAGGGCGTCCAGGGCGTCCAGGACCGTCAGGATCCAAGAATGCGGGCCTTCTCGGTGGCGAACTCCTCGTCGGTGAGCAGCCCTTGGGCCTTGAGGTCGGCGAGCTGGGTCAGCTGGGCCACCCGGTCCGTGCCCGCCGGTGCGGGCGCCGGGGGAGTGGGCGGGGCCGCCGGGGCCTGGGCGGCCGTCTGCCGCCGGATGTCCCGCCGGTCCACGCGGTTGGAGACCGCGGTGGCGGTGCCCGAGATGACAGCGGTGCGGGCGATGGTGCCCAGCAGGCCGGGCCGTCCGAATCGTTGAGGCATGACTGGCCGTCTCCTTCGTCTCTGTCAGTTGCCGTCGAGTGCCGCGATCGCTTCGACGACGGCGTCCCGCGGGATACGTTCCAGCATCACCAGCTCGCCCTCGGATCCCCGCACCGCTGCCGCCAGCCGCGCGGCCCACGTGTTCTCCCAGGCCACGACGAGGGCGGAGGAACCGTCACCGAGGGAGTCGGACACCGTCCGCAGATCCTCGTCGCTGAGCAGGTCGAACTGGACGTCCGAGACCTGCCGCAACGTCTCGGCCACCCCGGGATCGGCGAGTTCCACCACGGTGACCGAACTGTCCCGCGCCTTCGAGACGAAGGCCAGATCGAGAATCCGCACCGTCGCGTTCTGCTGCAGTTCCCGTAGCGCGGGGACGACCTGGCCGTCGAAGCGGTCGCCCGCGAAGGCAATGACGGCGACGTCCACCGGGCCGACTGTGTCGGCTTGGAGACCACTGGGCACGATCAGCCCGCCTTCCATGAAGCGTCAAAACGGATGAACCGCCACAGCTTCCCGCATCGGGGACGAAGGGTGTGGCTGCCCCGCCGACCGGCGACGGACCGGCCTCCTGCGAGGGGCCGGCCGTGGACGTCACGCCGAAGCCGTGACCGGGCACCGGCTCTGGGTGGAGAGGCGTCGCAGCGCTGCCTCCGCGAGCAGCACGACGGACGCGACGGCGAACAGCGGCTGCAGGGGAGCCCAGTAGCTCAGCGCGCCGGACGAGCCCAGGAGTACGAGCACGAGCTTGTTGCACACGGGACAGCCCACGGCGAAGAACGACAGCACCCCGCCGACGGCCCCCATACGGCCGTCCCGGTCGGCCCCGGAAGGCTGCGTGGACGGCGGTGTGGTCGGGGGTGTGGTCGGGGGTGCGTCCGGCCGGCGGACGTACGTGCTCAGCACGAGGCCGGCCAGGACGGCGGTGAGGGCCAGGGCGGGATAGTTCCACCACTGCACGGGGACCGAGCGGCCGAACAGGGGGGTGGGCACCACATCGGTGGGCACGCCGACAGCGACGGCCGTGGCCAGGGCGCCGAGCCCTGCCACCAGCCACTGCCTGGGCCGCCACGCATGCAGCGCCTTACCCGCCCCGCTCCATGAGCGCCGGGAAGAGGACATGCGGATATCTCCGTTTCCGGATGGAAGGAATCAAGGACGCGACCGCGAGGGCCGGCCTACATCCGCAGAACGGAGAAGGCGGTGACGGGAAGAGGCGGCGCGGGACCATTACGGCAGAGCGAGGCGCCCGAACCGGTAGCCGGCACCGGGGAGTCCGTCCACTGCTGCGAACCGGACGCCGGGACGGGGTCCGACGTGCGGTCGGAGCGCGGCACGACGTCCTCGGCGGTCACCGGCTTCTTGCCGCACGGAACGGAGCCGCCGTCCGCCGAGGGCTGGACGGCGGAGGCCGCCTGCGACACGGACGTCGGGCCGGAAAGGGCCGCGTCCTGCGGCGCGGCCCGGCCGAGCAGGCACAACAGGCCGACAGCGGCCACCAGGAACACGAGCAGACCACTCAGTGCGACGGTGGCCGCCGAGGGGGTCGTCGCTTGCCTCATGTGCGCCTGCTCTTCTTGGAGTCACCCCACGATAGAGCACGCGATCCAGGCTCCGGCCCGGCGTCGGGCCTCAGGCGAGCAGCTTCGCCTTGGCGCGCTCGTACTCCTCGGCGTTGAGCGCGCCCTTGTCCTTGAGCTCGGCGAGCTTCGCCAGATCGTTCACATGGTCGCTGCCGCCCGCGCCGCCCGAGCCGCCCTGTGTCCCGGCGGCCTGGCGTACGTAGTCGCGGAACGCGGCCTCCGAGTCCTTGGCCAGCTTCGCGTCGCGTTCGTGCATGCTGCGCCCGCGGACGATGAGGTAGATCAGCACGCCCAGATAGGGCAGCAGAATGACGAAGACCAGCCAGCCCGCCTTGGCCCAGCCGTTCAGCGAGTGGTCCCGGAAGAGATCGGTGATCACCTTGAACAGCAGGAAGAACCACATGACCCACAGGAACAGGTACAGCATGGTCAGAAAGAGGTTCAGGAGCGGGTAATCGTCCATGGGGGCCTACTCCGATCGCACGGATGGTCCCTTATTCATACAGCTGGTCCGTTTGGTCCGCATCCGGCGATCCGCAGCACATGCGCCGGCGGGTGGGTGATGCCCAGCTCCGGTCGCCAGGCCGCCAGGATCTGTGCCGAAGGATCGAACAGAGGGGCCGGCAGCTCCTCGGGTGCGGTCCACCGCCAGGTGCTGATCAGATGCGGCTCGGTCACCTCCGGGACGCCGGAGGCGAGCCGTACGACGGCCGCCATGCTGATGCGGTTGATCCCGCCGATCACATCGTGGACCATCGCGATGATCTCCACGGACGTCTCGTCGACCACCAGGCCCGTCTCCTCGCGCAGCTCCCGCGCGGCCGCCGCGGCGATCGACTCGTGCGTCGCGTCGACCTTCCCGCCCGGCAGCTCCCACGTACCGCTGTGGTGCCGGCCCAGCAGAATGCGCCCCCGGCCGTCCTCGACGATCACCCCGACCCCGAGGGCGGCCTGGGCCGTGGGCGGACGGGTGTTGCGGGCGGGTTCGGTGACAGGTTCGGCTGACATGATGCCGGCGCTCCGTTCTCCGGTACGGGTACGAGTACGGGCCACCGTAGCCAAACGGCCGGGCCGGGCGCGCTCAGGTCACCAGGCGCAGGGACCTCTCCGCGATGCCGAGCCGTACGCTCTGACCCCAGGTCAGCTCCAGTGCGTCGGACTCCATCCCGTCCCCGAAGACCACGATCCGGTCCGACTCCACGGTCAGCCGCAGCCCCTGCCCCCGGCCCAGTTCGCCCGCCACCCTCGATGTCCCCGTCGCCGGGGAGGGCCAGGCCTCGCGCACGAACCACAGGAGCCGCGCGTCGCACGGTGCGGGCAGCGGCAGGGCGCTGCCGCGCTCCAGCCACAGCGAGCGGAGCCAGCCGGTGGCGCCCGTGCCGGTGCCGACCAGCACCCCGGAGGAGGCCTGGGCCTCGCCGGGGGTCGCCTCGCCGTCCTCGCCCAGGCGGTAGCGGGCCGTCTGGTGGCCGGGCGGCCCGAGGTAGATCTCGTTGAGGGCGAGCAGGCGTTGCGTGTCGTCGGCGACCGCCTCGACCATCGTCAGCTCCTCCGCCCCGCCCCCGACGGCGGTCGCGGCGCGCAGCAGGGCGGCCGCGTCGGCGTGGCGGTGGCGGACCAGGACGCCGGGGTTGCGCCCGGGATCGGTGTCGATGCCCACCACCGGCTGCCCGGACAGGTACTTCGCGGTGTTGGCGACCAGGCCGTCCTGGCCGACCACGACCACCACGTCCTCCGGGGCGAACAGGAAGCGGTCCAGGTCCGCCCGCTCCACCCGGGTGGAGCGCCAGGTGAGCGGCACCGCCGCCGCCACCTCGCGCAGCGCCTGCCGGGTGTCCTCGTGGCGGCGGGCCACCTCGTCGATCGAGCGGCCCCGGCTGGACAGGAAGAACGCGGCCTGCCCGTGCGTCCCGTGCCGGGCGAGCAGCTCCTCGTACTCCGTACGCCGGTGGACGAGCACCGCCCGGGGCGCCAGGCTCACGCTCCCGCCCCGCCTTCCGGACGGCCGAGCCTGGCGAGCAGCCCGGTGAGGACGTCGGGGGAGAGGGTGAGGCTCTCGATGCGCGGCACGTTCTCCGCGAGCCGGGTCGCCGCCAGCGCGTGCAGCGTGGCCGGGTCGACCTCGCCGTGCACCCGCAGCCAGGCGGCCTGCGCCTCGGCCCGTGCCGCGCCCGTCTCGCGCGCCGCCTCGGCCTCCGCGCGGGCCAGCCGTACCTTCCGGGACGCCTCCGCCTCGGTCCGTACACCGTCGGCCCCGGCCTTCTCCTCGGCCTCGCGGCGCGCGTTGGTGCCGCGCTGGTCGACCAACTGCTCCTCGCGCCGGGCCAGTTCGATCTGGCTGGCGAGCTCGTTCTCGGCGATGGTGCGCTCGCGCTCGACGGCGACGGCCCGCCGTTCGTAGGTCGCCCGGTCGGCCTCCTGCTGGATCTGCTCGCGGGCCGGGGTGCGCAGCGCGCGCTCGACCTCGGCCTCCGGGCGGATCGCGACGACGCGCACGGCCACCACGTCGATGCCGGTGGCCGGGAGGCGGGGCTCGGCGGCGAGACCGGTGGCGACCCGTTCGCGTACCGACGCGACACCGTCCACCAGGGCCGCCGCGAGCGGGGTGCGGGCCAGCACGTCCAGCGTGTGCTGCTGTGCGGTCTCGGTGAGGAGGGTGGCGATCTGCTCCAGCGGTGCGCCGCGCCAGCTGCCGGTGTCCGGGTCCACGGAGAAGTCGAGCCGGTTCGCCGCCTCGGCCGGATCGCTGATCCGGTAGGTGACGGTGGCCTGCACGGTGACGTCCTGGAAGTCGGCCGTACGGGCGTGGAACGCCATGGCCAGCTCCCGGTCGTCGACCGGCACTTCGGAGAGCGCCGCCGACAGCGACCGGTACCAGAAGCTGAGCCCCCGCCCGTCGTGGGCGAGCCGGCCGCGCTTGTGGTGGCGGATGTGGGCGGTGGGCGCGGAGCGCAGATGGCGCCAGCCGAAGCGGCGGGTGATGTCGGCCATGATGGGAACCCCCTTGATTTCGTCATGGCGACGATAAGGGGTGAGGTTATTAGAGTCAAGGTGACTATTAAGAGGGTGCGGGGCGGCGGCGGGCCGTGTGTCTGGCCGGGATCCCACCGCCCCCGTGCACGGCGAGATCGGCGCCGTTGACGTACGAGGAGAGGCCGCCGGCCAGCCAGAGGCAGGCCCGCGCCACATCGTCCGGCTCCGCGAGCCGCCCCATCGGGACGGTGCCCGCCACCGCCGCCCCGCCGTCGTCGCCGTACAGCGCGGTGGCGTTCTCGGTGCGGACGAGGCCGACGGTGATGTGGTTGACCCGGACCCGCGGCGCCCATTCGAGGGCCAGCGCCCGGGTCAGCCCGAGCAGGCCCGCTTTGGCGGCGGAGTAGGCGGCGGTGCCCGGCTGCGGGTCCTGGGCGGAGACGCTGCCGATGTTGATCACGGCGCCGCCGTGCGGCTGCTCCCGCATCACCAGATTCGCCGCCTGGGCCGTGTAGAAGGGGGCGAGGAGGTTGAGGGCGACCACCTTCTCGACGAAGCGCGGCGAGACGGTCGCCGCATCGGCGTCCGGGGAGCCGCCGGCGTTGTTCACGAGCACGTCGAGCCGCCCGAACCGCTCGGCGGTGGCGACGACGAGATCCGCCGCCGCCACCGGATCCCGCAGGTCAGCGGCCCGGAACGCGGCCTCGCGCCCGCCCGCCGACGGCAGTGCGGCCGGCGTCCCGCGCCCGCAGACCATGACGGCCGCCCCGCTCGCGAGGAAGGCCCGCGCGATCGCGGCCCCCAGGCCCCTGGTGCCGCCGGTGACCAGCACCGCCCGGCCGGTGAAGTCCATCGCCTGGGACAGGTCCATGGTCCGCCCTTCGCCCGTGGTTCCGGAGCGCCGCCGGGTCCCGTCCCCGTGCGTCCGCCCGTTCCCGCCGAAATCTACCAAGCGCTTGTTTGGTGAGCTAGGGGGTGGTCCGCGAAGAGGTGTGGACGCCGGATACACGGGCGGGGGGGGGGGGCCCCCCCCGGGCCCCCCCCCGCCGGGGGGGGGGGGCCCCCCCCCCCCCCCCCCCCCGCCCGCGGGGGCGCCCCCCCCCCCCCCCGCCCCCGGCCCCCCCCC
>NZ_JBIVUT010000033.1:0-96181 GCF_044757365.1 Streptomyces sp. NPDC091289 | reverse complement strand
CGGGGGCCCCCGCGCCGCCCCGCGCGGGCGGCGGCCCCCCCCCCCCCCGGGGGGGGCCCCCCCCCCCCCCGGCGGGGGGGGGGGGGGGGGGGGGCCCCGGGCGGCGCCCCCCCCCCCACCCCCTCCGTTCGCTCTACGCGCCCCGGCCGGCGGCTACTTCGCGCGGTCGAAGTCGATCGCGCTGTAGGCGCGCAGCTTCGACAGCCGGTGGGTCGAGGAGATCGTCCGGATGGTGCCGGACTTGGACCGCATCACGATCGACTCGGTGGTCGCCGTCTCCGCGCGGTACCGCACACCGCGCATCAGCTCACCGTCGGTGATCCCCGTCGCCACGAAGAACACGTTGTCGCCGCTGACCAGGTCGTCGGTCGACAGCACCCGGTCCAGATCGTGGCCCGCGTCCAGCGCCCGCTGCCGCTCCGCCGCGTCCTTGGGCCAGAGCTTGCCCTGGATGACGCCGCCGAGGCACTTTATGGCGCACGCCGAGATGATGCCTTCGGGCGTCCCGCCGATGCCCATCAGCAGGTCGACGCCGGTGCCCTCGCGGGCCGCCATGATCGAGCCCGCGACATCGCCGTCGGAGATGAACTTGATCCGCGCGCCGGTCTCGCGGATCTCCTTGACGATGCCCTCGTGCCGGGGGCGGTCGAGGATGACGACGGTGACGTCCTCGGGCGTGGAGTTCTTCGCCCGGGCCACGCGCCGGATGTTCACCGACACGGGCGCGTTGATGTCGACGAAGTCCGCCGCCTCGGGCCCCGTGACCAGCTTGTCCATGTAGAAGACCGCGGACGGGTCGAACATCGCGCCGCGGTCGGCCGCCGCCAGCACCGCGATGGCGTTCGGCATGCCCTTGGCGTTGAGTGTGGTGCCGTCGATCGGGTCGACCGCGATGTCGACCTCGGCGCCGGTGCCGTCGCCGACCCGTTCGCCGTTGAACAGCATGGGGGCTTCGTCCTTCTCGCCCTCGCCGATGACGACGACGCCGTTCATCGAGACGGTCGAGACGAGGGTCCGCATGGCCTTCACGGCGGCGCCGTCGGCGCCGATCTTGTCGCCGCGGCCCACCCAGCGCCCGGCAGCCATGGCGGCGGCCTCGGTGACCCGGACCAACTCCAGGGCCAGGTTGCGGTCGGGGGCCTCCGGGGAGACCTCCAGTTGGGACGGCAGATGATGCTCGGACATCGGAGCGCACCTTTCTGTACGGCGACGACCGGATATGAGGGTGCTGTGACTCTATCGGTAGGTCGATAAAATGAGCAGAGCGGGTCACGCATGAGCGCCCCCGGCGTCGTGGCCGTGACCGGCACCCTGCGGCCGGGCGTGTCAGGCCGCGTGCCACCATGGATCCCGTGGCAAGCAAGCGAGGCAAGCAGACAGTCCGGGACATGATCCTGTCGACCTTGGTGATCGCCGCCTGCGCGGGCGTCATCTATCTCTTCATCCCGAAGGACGAGCACGCCGATCCGCTCAAGGCCGTCGACTTCACCGTGGAGCTGGCGACGGTGCGGACGGCCGCCCCCTACCCGGTGGCCGCGCCTGAGGGCCTGCCGGAGAAGTGGAAGGCGACCTCCGTCAGCTACGACGACGCCGCGGGCGACGCCTGGCACCTGGGCTTCCTCGACCCGGACCGCAGGTACGTCGCGGTCGAGCAGTCCACCGCCGCCGCGGGCACGTACGTCCCCGAGGTCAGTCAGAAGGCCAAGGACACCGGGCGGACCGAGACGGTGGCGGGCCGCGAGTGGCAGTACTGGGAGGGCGACAAGTACGACGCGCTCGTCCTGCCGGAGAAGGGTCACACCACGGTGGTGACCGGCTCGGCGCCGAAGGCGAGCCTGGTGGAGATGGCCGCCGCACTGAAGACGACGCCGCCGCCCGCGAAGCCGGCTTCCTGACGCGCGGCCCGCACGGACGGACCCGCCCGGCGCGAGCCCGGCGCGAGCCCGACGCGAGCCCTACGCAGCCCTACGCGAAGGGGCCCCGGAACACGTGATGTTCCGGGGCCCCTTCGCGTAGGACGGGAGCGGTGCGGCTCGGCCGTACCGGCTCAGACGGTCGTGACGACCTCGTCGAAGGAGAGGCGCGGGCTGCGCGGGAACCAGGCGTCCTCGCCCGGCTTGCCGATGTTGACGACCATCAGCGGGGCGTGGTCGTCGTCCAGGAACTCCTTCTGGATGCCCGCGGCGTCGTAGCCGGTCATCGGGCCGGCGGCCAGGCCGGCGGCGCGGACGCCGATGATGAAGTAGGCGGCCTGCAGCGCGGCGTTGAGACCGGCGGCCGACTCACGGACCGGGCGCTCCGAGAAGAACATGTCCTTGGCCTGCGGGAAGTGCGGGAGCAGCGCCGGGAGCTCCTCGTGGAACTCGTTGTCGGCGGCCAGGATCGCGACGAGCGGCGCGGTGGCGGTCTTCGGGCGGTTGCCCTCGGCCATGTGCTGCACCAGGCGCTCACGACCCTCGGCGGAGCGGACCAGGACGACGCGCAGCGGCGACTGGTTGAAGGCGGTCGGGCCGAACTTCACCAGGTCGTAGATCGCCTGGACCTGCTCGTCGGTCACCGGCTCGTCGGTGAAGGTGTTGGCGGTGCGGGCCTCGCGGAAGAGGAGGTCCTGGGCGGCGGGGTCGAGAACGAGGGACATCTGGTGCAAACCTTCCGAACGTACGCAGTGGGGAGAGTCCGAAGGTACGCCAGAGATAGGTTAACTTTCAACTAAACAGGGCCATGAGTGATCCATTGCACATCGGTTGCACAGTGCAGCTACTTCGCGCGAGGGCCCGGCTCAGCCCTCGTCGGCGTCCTCCGGGCGGGCCAGGGCCGCGTCCAGCCGGGCGCGGGCGCCCTCCAGCCAGTGCCGGCAGACCTTCGCCAGCTCCTCGCCCCGCTCCCACAGGGCCAGTGACTCCTCCAGCGTCGTGCCGCCCGCCTCCAGCCGGCGCACGACCTCGATCAGCTCGTCGCGCGCCTGCTCGTACCCGAGCGTGCCCGTGGCGGCGGCAGTCGCCGCCGTACCGTCGTCCGTCATGTGATCCACCCTAAATGTGAGCTGTTACGTCATCGTGGGCACGGCCCCGGCCGCCGGTCGGCCGGCTCACCCGTCCCCGGCCCCGTCCACCCGTACCGTGAACTCGCCCTCCGACACCCGCGCCCGCAGCGGCTCGCCGGGCGCACCGGCCTCGTCGGGGGAGCGCACCACATGCCCGTCGGGCCGCTGGAGCACCGCGTACCCCCGCTCCAGGGTCGCGGCGGGCGACAGCGAGACGACCCGGGCGAGCGTGTGCGACAGCTCCGAGTCGGCCCGGTCCAGCAGATGGCCCAGCACCCGGCGGCTGCGCCCGATGAGCGCGTCCACCTCGGCCTCGCGCTCGTCCACCAGCCGCTGCGGCCGCTCCATCGCGGGGCGGCCCAGCGCGTGCGCCAGCCCCCGCTCCTCGCGGTCCAGCAGCCCCCGTACGGTCCGCAGCGCCCGGTCCCGCAACTGCTGCACCCGCTCCAGCTCCTCGCCCACGTCGGGGACGACCTTCTTGGCCGCGTCCGTCGGTGTGGAGGCACGCAGATCGGCGACCAGGTCCAGCAGCGGCGAGTCGGGCTCGTGGCCGATCGCGGAGACCACCGGCGTACGGCAGGCGGCCACGGTCCGGATCAGCTGCTCGTCGGAGAACGGCAGCAGATCCTCGACGCTGCCGCCGCCCCGGGCCACCACGATCACGTCGACCTCGTCCAGCGCGTCCAGCTCCTCGACCGCCTGCACCACCTGGGCGACCGCGTTCACCCCCTGCACGGCGGTGTTGCGGACCTCGAAGCGCACGGCGGGCCACCGGCGGCGGGCGTTCTCCAGGACATCGCGCTCGGCGGCGGAGGCGCGGCCGCAGACGAGCCCGATGAGCTGCGGGAGGAAGGGCAGCGGCTTCTTGCGGTCCAGGGCGAACAGCCCCTCGGCGGCGAGCGACTTCTTGAGCTGCTCCAGCCGTACGAGCAACTCGCCGATCCCGACCGGCCGTATGTCCGTCGCCCGCAGCGACAGCTGCCCCCGGGGCGCGTACCACTCGGGCTTGGCCAGCACGACGACGCGCGCGCCCTCCGTCACCACATCGGCGATCCGGTCGAAGACCTGCCGGAAACAGGTCACGCTCACCGAGATGTCGTGGGACGGATCGCGCAGCGTCAGGAAGACGACACCGGCCCCCGGCCGCCGCGACAGCTGGGTGATCTGCCCCTCCACCCAGATGGCGCCGAGCCGGTCGATCCACCCGCCGATGAGCCGGGACACCTCACCTACGGGCAGCGGCGCTTCCGCGGACGTGTTGAGAGCCATACGGGCGAGCGTATCGGCAGCCACCGACAGGACCCCCGCCCCGCGCAGGACGGCAGGGAACCCGAGGACTCACCCGCCCATGCCGCCCGGGCCCGCCACCCCACCCCGGCGGCCCGTCCCCTGCACCGCCAGCACCACGAGCCCCACCCCGAGCCAGCAGAGGCCCACGACCTGGGAGGACGTCGTCGCCTCCACGATGACCGCGACCAGCACCCCCGCGCCGACCACCGGGACGAGGACGTGCCGCCACCACACCGGGGGCCCCGCCATCCGGCGTACGACGAACCAGCCGACCACCGACGCGTGCAGCAGGATGAACGCCGTCAGGGCCCCGATGTCCACCACGGACACCAGATGGTCCAGGCCGTCGTCGCGCCGGGCCGCCCACACGGCGGCCACCAGCGTCACGACCGCCGCGCACAGGATCGCCACCCGCGGCACGCCCGACTTCGGGTCGACCTTCGCGAGGAACGGCGGCAGACGCCGCTCCCGGGCCATCGCGAAGACGAGCCGCCCGGCGGCGGCCTGCCCCGCCAGCGCGGCGAACGCGGCGCCGATCGCCTTGCTGACCGCCACCAGATCGTGCAGCCAGGTCCCCACCGAGGCATCCACCGCGTCGTAGAACGCCGACCCCTGCGCCGCGGGGTCGGCCGCCAGCTCCGCCGAGCTCACCGGCTCCAGCAGCGCCGCCAGGTACGACTGCGCGACGAACAGGACACCGGCCAGCACCAGGCAGAACAGCACCGCCCGCGCCACCTTCTGCGAGCCGCCCGTCACCTCCTCGGCGAACGAGGCGATGGCGTCGAAGCCCAGATAGGAGAGCACGGCGATCGACACGGCCCCCAGCACCGCCGACATGGAGAACACGGTGTCCCCCGTCAGCGGCGTCAGCCAGCCGCGTTGCGCCCCGTCCCGTACGAGGACGACCACGGCCGAGACGACGAAGACCAGCAGCACCACGATCTCCATGGCCAGCACCGCGAAACCGACCCGGGCGGCCGCCCGTACGCCCCACAGATTGAGCAGCGTGGTGATCAGGACGGCGATCGCGGTCCACACCCACCGCGAGACCTCAGGGACCAGCGCGTTCATCGCGATCCCGGAGAAGAGATAGGCGACGGCCGGGATCAGGAGGTAGTCGAGCATGGCCATCCACCCGGCGATGAACCCCGGCCCTTCCCCGAGCCCCTTGCGGGCATACGTGAAGACCGAACCGGCGAAGGGGGCGACCCGCACCATCTGGGCGTAACTGAAGGCGGTGAACGCCATGACGACGGTGGCGACGACATAGACGAGAGCGACCGCGCCGTCGGACTTCGCGTCGAGCGTGCCGAACACGCCGACGGGCGCCATCGGGGCGATGAAGAGCAGCCCGTAGACGACCAGATCCCGGAACCCCAGCGTCCGCCGCAGCCTGCCCGGCTCGGCACTGCTACCGGACCCACTGCCGCTACCGGACCCACTACCGCGACCGGAACCCCTGCCCGAACCGCCGCCCGAACCGCTCCCCGACACCGACACCATCGCCCTCCATCACCGTCCGCCACACTTCACACGCGCACCGCGACCAGTCTCCCGACCCGACGGTCCGCGCGCCCGTTCGGCACGGCCTTACGATGGGACGCATGACTGCTACTCCTGCCCGCCGTGTCCTGCTCGCCGCACCCCGTGGCTACTGCGCGGGCGTGGACCGTGCCGTGATCGCCGTCGAGAAGGCCCTGGAGCAGTACGGGGCCCCGATCTATGTCCGCCACGAGATCGTGCACAACAAGTACGTCGTGCAGACCCTGGAGAAGAAGGGTGCGATCTTCGTGGACGTCACCGCGGAGGTGCCCGAGGGCTCCATCGTGATGTTCTCCGCGCACGGAGTCGCGCCCACCGTCCACGCGGAGGCCGCCGAGCGGAAGCTCGCCACCATCGACGCGACCTGCCCGCTGGTCACCAAGGTCCACAAGGAAGCCGTCCGGTACGCCAAGGAGGACTACGACATCCTCCTGATCGGCCATGAGGGTCACGAGGAGGTCATCGGCACCTCCGGCGAGGCCCCCGAGCACATCACCCTGGTCGACGGCCCCGAGGACGTCGCGAACGTCGAGGTCCGCGACGAGTCGAAGGTCGTCTGGCTCTCCCAGACCACCCTGTCCGTCGACGAGACGATGGAGACGGTCGACGCCATCAAGGCGAAGTTCCCCAACCTCCTCTCGCCGCCCAGCGACGACATCTGCTACGCCACGCAGAACCGCCAGATCGCGGTGAAGAAGCTCGCCGAGGACGCCGAACTGGTCATCGTGGTCGGCTCCAAGAACTCCTCGAACTCCATTCGCATGGTCGAGGTTGCCCTGGACGCCGGAGCCCCCGCCGCCCACCTGGTCGACTTCGCGAGCGAGATCGACGAGGCCTGGCTGGAGGGCGTGACCACGGTCGGCCTGACCTCCGGGGCCTCCGTCCCCGACGTTCTGGTCGACGAGGTCCTGGAATGGCTCGGGGAGCGGGGTTACGGGGACGTGGAGACGGTGAAGACGGCCGACGAGTCGATCACCTTCTCCCTCCCCAAGGAGCTCCGCCGCGACCTGCGCGCCGAGGCCGCCGCCCTTTCCGCCGAGTAGCCGCGCAAGGGGCTCGGCCTGCCCGTACCGTGGGTTCCATGGAGATCTTCGGTGTGGACATCGGCGGGTCAGGGATCAAGGGTGCTCCCGTGGACCTGGACCGCGGAGACCTGGCGCGGGAGCGCCACAAAGTACTGACACCGCATCCGGCCACGCCGAAGGGCGTGGCCGACGGCGTTGCCGAGGTCGTAGGCCATTTCGACTGGTCGGGCCCTGTCGGCATCACCTTCCCCGGGGTCGTCACGGACGGCATCACCCGCACCGCGGCCAATGTCGACAAGGGGTGGGTCGACACGGACGCCCGCACCCTGCTGGGCGAACGGATCGGTCAGCCCGTCACCATCCTGAACGACGCGGACGCGGCCGGGATCGCCGAGATGACCTTCGGCGCGGGCAAGGGCCGTACGGGCACGGTCATCGTGCTGACGTTCGGTACGGGCATCGGCAGCGCGGTCTTCACCGACGGCCGGCTCGTCCCCAACACCGAGCTGGGCCACCTGGAGCTGCACGGCCACGACGCGGAGAAGCACGCCTCCACGAAGGCCAAGGAGGACGAGGACCTCAGCTGGCAGCACTGGGCGCACCGGGTCCAGAAGTACCTGCTGCACGTGGAGATGCTGTTCTCGCCCGAGCTGTTCATCATCGGCGGCGGCGTGAGCCGCAAGGCGGAGAAGTTCCTGCCGCTGATCGAGAAGGTCCGGGCCGAGATGGTCCCCGCACAGCTCCAGAACAACGCGGGCATCGTGGGAGCGGCGATGGCGGCGGCGGGCACGGAACAGAGCAAGAGCTGAACGGCTCATACGGGCTCGGCGCACGTGTCAGCACATCAGCACATCAGCACAGGTGACGGAGCGCGACAGACGGGCTCAGGGCCGCTGAGGACGCCGGGCAGCAGCGCCCGCCGCGGCCCGTACGGGCTTCGCGGCCGCGGCGGAGGCGGCGGCGGCCCGGGGCGCCCGCCTGGGGGCGGCACCACGCCCCTGAGACCCTTGAGCCCCCTGGGCCAGCACATAGCGCCGCCGGGCCCGCATCTGCCGCACCTTGCGTACGGAGGCGATGAGGCCCGCGATCAGCGTCCCGCCGTACAACCAGCCGGCGTGCACGGCGAGGGCGGTGACGAGCCCCATGATCTGCCCGCCGACCCCCTCGGACCCCCCGGAGATCGGGAACACCCCGACGGCGAAGGCGATGGGCACGCTGATCGGCGCGGTGACCAGGTCGGCGGGCCGGACCCAGAGGGCGGTCAGAGCGCTGACGGGCAGGAAGAGCAGCCCGTAGACGAGCTCCGAGCCGTCGAACAGCAGCCGGTCGACGCAGGCGAGCACGAACATGGTGAGGGCGGCGAACAGCCCGGCCCCGATCCCGGTGAGCCGGGGGTTGGGAAACCGCCGCAGCGCGAGGACCACGGGCGGCACGCTGCGCACCCGCACCCGGTACACGGCGGAACTCTCACCGGGAGAACCACCCGGCGCGGGCGGGGCGGGCGCGGCCTGCGGGGGCTGCCTGCGCTGCGGGGGACGTGTCCTGTGCTGCTCCACCCGCACAACGTAGGTCGCGGGGGGCGGGGAATCAGGCGTTGGACACGCGCTTTGGCCGACCTTGGGGTTGCGTTCGATGTCACACGGCCGAAAGCAGCACTGTTCGGACGGGCGGAAGGGTCCCGCGTACCGCACGGCCCGGGCCGACGGGTGGGACCCGTAAACCGCACTGTCCGGTCCCACCGGCCCGGCCCGTAAACTGGAGAATCGGTCCACTCCGGGACCCGGCCCGAACAGCCGAGCCGGACCCGGACGCCCCTGACCCCCTCCTCACTCCAGGAAGTCGCCAAAGTGTCGCTCACGATCGGAATCGTCGGTCTGCCGAATGTCGGCAAGTCGACCCTGTTCAACGCCCTGACCAAGAACGACGTGCTGGCGGCCAACTACCCGTTTGCCACGATCGAGCCGAACGTCGGCGTGGTCGGCGTCCCGGACCCGCGCCTGAACAAGCTCGCGGAGATCTTCACCTCCCAGCGGCTCCTCCCGGCGACGGTGGACTTCGTCGACATCGCCGGCATCGTCCGGGGTGCTTCGGAGGGTGAGGGCCTGGGCAACAAGTTCCTCGCGAACATCCGCGAGTCCGACGCGATCTGCCAGGTCATCCGGGCCTTCAAGGACGAGAACGTCGTCCACGTCGACGGCAAGGTCTCGCCGAAGGACGACATCGAGACGATCAACACCGAGCTGATCCTCGCCGACCTCCAGTCCGTCGAGAAGGCCGTCCCGCGCCTGACGAAGGAGTCCCGCCTCCAGAAGGAGAAGGTCGCGGTCCTCGCCGCGGTCGAGGAGGCCCAGAAGATCCTGGAGTCCGGCCAGACCCTGTTCGCCGCGGGCATCACGGCGTCCACCGAGAAGGGCCGGCTCCTCCACGAGCTGCACCTGCTCACCGTCAAGCCGTTCCTGTACGTCTTCAACGTCGACGAGGACGAACTGGTCGACGAGGACTTCAAGAACGAACAGCGCGCCCTGGTCGCCCCCGCCGAGGCGATCTTCCTGAACGCCAAGATCGAGTCCGAGCTGATCGAGCTCGACGACGACGAGGCCCTCGAACTGCTCCAGTCCATGGGCCAGGAAGAGCCCGGCCTCGCCACCCTCGGCCGCGTCGGCTTCGAGACCCTGGGCCTCCAGACCTACCTCACGGCAGGCCCGAAGGAAGCCCGCGCCTGGACCATCAAGAAGGGCGCCACGGCCCCGGAGGCGGCCGGTGTGATCCACACCGACTTCCAGAAGGGCTTCATCAAGGCGGAGATCATCTCCTTCGACGACCTGGTGGAGACCGGCTCGGTCGCCGAGGCCCGCGCCAAGGGCAAGGCCCGCATGGAGGGCAAGGACTACGTCATGCAGGACGGCGACGTGGTGGAGTTCCGCTTCAACGTGTAGTGGGTGAATTCTCACCACTTCGGTAATCTAGTGAACATGCAGGTCAGAAAGGGTCCGACTCTTCCGAGTCGGACCCTTTGTCGAGCCCGACTCGGCCGCCGTTCCAGATTCCCGCAGTTCAGGAGTCCTGCTCCCTGGGATGGAAAACGCCCGGGTGCGTTCCGGCTGTGCCGGCGAGTTGCGAATCTGGGCCTCAGCGCCACGCGTGCGGCCGCCGATGCGGGCACCGGTACGACAGTCAATTCCGCCAGGTACCCTCGAACACATCGTCAACGCGGCCCGACGGGCTTCCGCTCCACCCCGTGGAGTCTCGAAGGACATGCCCCCACCCGCACGAGCAATTTCGTGCTGCCCGGGGGAAGTCCTTGTTGTTCCGCGCGTCTGCGAAAACGGTCGCCGCCATGGCGCTCGACAGTTCGCTCTATCTTCACCTCACCGAGCAATTCACCCACATGCATGGCTATCAGCCCAACCCGTCGGAGGCGCGGTCCTGGGAGCGGAGCATCCCTGAGCTGACCGCCGCGCTCAATGACGCGGGACTCGGCGACGTCGAGGTCATGCTCGAGTACACGCTTCCGATGAACAGCAAGCGAGCCGACGCGGTTCTCGCCGGTGTCCACCCACGCACCGGCGACCCCTCCTATGTGGTGGTGGAGCTCAAGCAGTGGAGCGATGTGGTCCCGGACGAGGACGACCCGGTCCTCTGCCACGTCTCTTCCTATTCTCAGCCGGTCCTCAACCCCATCGAGCAGGTACGCCGCTACTGCGAGTACCTCGTCAACTTCAACGGCGCTGTCGCCGGCCACGCGGAGAGGGTCGGGGGAGTGGCCTTCCTGCATAACGCCACCGAGCTCGATGTGGCCGTACTGCGCGAGATCGAGTCCGAACAGTGGGGGCAGTTGTTCGCGGGCGGCACCCGGGGTGGGTTCATCGACTACCTTCGTGCCCGGCTCAGCCCTGAGCATCCGGGCGCCGCAGCCGCTGACGGGCTGCTGGCGGGCAAGACGGTCCCCTCGAAGCAACTGATGGCGGTCGCAGCACAGGAAGTCCGTGAGAGGGAGCAGTTCGTGCTCCTCGACGAACAGCAGGTCGCTTACCGCACGGTCCTCAACGCGGTACGCAAAGCCCAGCAGGCCGATCACAAGGAGGTCGTGGTCATCACCGGTGGTCCTGGCACCGGCAAGAGCGTCATCGCGCTCTCCCTGCTCGGCGAGTTGTACCGGCGAGGCATCCCCGCTCTGCACGCGACCGGGTCCCAGTCCTTCACCAAGACGATGCGCAAGGTCGCGGGTGCCAGGAAGCGCGAAGTTCAGGATCTCTTCAAGTACTTCAACAGCTTCATGACGACGGAGAAGAACAGCCTCGACGTACTGGTCTGTGATGAGGCCCACCGCATCCGTGAGACATCCGCCAACCGGTACACGCCGGCAGCACGCCGGACCGGCAAGCAGCAGATTGACGAACTGATGGACGTGGCCAAAGTGCCCGTCTTCTTGCTCGACGAGCACCAGGTCGTGCGCCCGGGCGAGATGGGCACGGTGGAAGACATTCGGGCCGCGGCCGCACGCAGGAGGCTGAACTGCACCGTCGTAAGGCTGGAAAGCCAGTTCCGCTGCGGCGGTAGCGATGCCTACTTGCGCTGGGTGGTGCGGCTTCTGGGCCTGGAGCCCGGCGGCCCGGTGATGTGGGACCCGGATGATCGCATGCAACTCCTGTTGGCCGACAGCCCGGAAGAGATGGAAAGCTTCCTGGACGGCCGCTGCGGCCAGCGCTACAGCGCCCGCATGTCAGCCGGCTACTGCTGGCAGTGGTCCCCGGAACCCAAACCGGGACAGCCCCTTCCGGCAGACGTGAGGATCGGCGCCTGGGCACGCCCCTGGAACCTGCGCGGCGACCGCTCTGTCTCCGGCGCACCGCCGTCCGCTCTGTGGGCCACGGACCCGGCGGGCTTCGGTCAGATTGGTTGCGTCTACACCGCCCAGGGCTTCGAGTACGACTGGTCCGGCGTCATCATCGGCCCCGACCTGGTGTGGCGCGGCGACCGATGGGTGACGGACCGCACGGCGTCCAAGGACCCGGTATTCAAGCGCTCGACACCGGACGCCGATGTGGATCGCCTGATCCGCAACACGTACAAGGTGCTATTGACGCGGGGAATGGTCGGCACCGTCGTCTACTCCACTGATCGGGAGACGCAGGAGAGGCTACGAGACCTGGTGGGTGCCAGACGGCGCGTGACTGTCACGGCGTAAGCGACCGGACTGAGCCGCCGGCTTCTCGCCAACTTGCCGCCGACATGCCATGAGTCGGCGGGAGGAGTTCGCGTGAGCTGCGTTGCTCTCTAAGATCACCTTTTACCCATTGCGGCCCGACGGGCTTCCTCCGCACGAGGACACGCCCCCACCCGCACGAGTTACTCGTGCCCTGGGGGAACCACCTCGTGTCGATGCTCTTGCTGAGGCTGTCCGCGCAGGACCTGCTCACTCTGAACTCAAGGCGGCGGATGGTGCCGCATCTCGCCGCCAGATATCGGTACTTCCGAGGGCGCGATGTGTCCGATTCCGAACGGGAGGCGTGGGCCGAGAGCCTGATCGAGTTGGCGGAAGACCTCGTCGAAGCGGAGCGGGGCAACGTCGAGATGGTCGTCGAATGCGCGGCGACGGTCGACGAACCGAAGAAGGGCGAGCCGTCCCTCATCGACGTCGTGCTCGTGGGCCGACACCCGACGGAGGGGCTGCCGTCGTACCAACTCGTCGAGCTGAAGCGATGGTCAATGGTGACGCGAGTGGAGTCCGCCACCGCGCAGCTCGTGAATGTGCCGGGATTCAAAAGTCCTAAGAAGCACCCTGCTCTGCAACTCAGGAACACCTACCAGTTGTTCACCGGAGACCAGGGCCCGCTGCGTGGCAGCACGGTTGAATGCGGCGGATTCGCGTATCTGCACAATGCCACCGATGACTCCGTTCGGCCGCTGCTCGATACGTTGGCGCCGACGGGAGCCTATGAGCGTGTGTACACGCGCGACAGCCGCGATGTGCTCCTCAGAGACCTGCGGAAACACTTCGCGGAGACCGGCGCGGCCTCCGAGGCCGAGCGTCTCCTCACGTCCATGAACCTGCGTAATACACCGCTTCTCGACGCGATGATCCGGTCTCGCGGGGAGGACACGGTGTTCACTCTGCGCGGACAGCAGAAGAAGGTGGCGGCAAGCGTTCTGGAACGGGCCACTCTGGTTCTCGGCGATCCCGATCGGCCCGCTCCGCCGCAGGGCGACGAAAGAGCCGTGTTCATCGTGACGGGTGGTGCGGGTACCGGAAAGAGTGCGGTGGGTCTGCAGCTCAGAGCCGATTTTGAGGCAGCCGGACGCACGGTGAAGTACGCCAGCGGCAGCCGTGCGTTCAACGGGGCGCTCCAAGAGCAGGTGGGCTACACCGACAAGGAGTTCAAGGAGAGGTTCGCCTACTTCAGTTCCTTCGTGACCCCTCCGGACCCTCCCTTGGACGTCCTGATCTGCGACGAGGCACATCGCCTGAGGGAGCGAACCATCGACATGTACCAGCGAGAGGAGAAGTCGGGCAAGCAGCCCCAGGTGGATGATCTGCTCGATGCCTCCCGCCTCACTGTGTTCTTTCTCGACGAGAGCCAGTCCGTGCGACCCAAGGAAGTCGGAACGGTGAGCCTGATTGAGGAAGCCGCAAGAGCGCGGGGGATCACTCCGCTCCGCTACGGACTCAGGGAGGAATGGCGGTGCGGGGGCAGCGACGCCTACATCCGCTGGGTGCGGGCTGTCCTCGACATCGAGGAAGGAACCACCGAGTGGGCCCCCGACGGCTTGATGCATGTCGAGGTCGCGGACAGTCCGGAGCAACTCGAGTACATCATCAGGGCGGAGGCGGCGGCGGGAGCGACGGCTCGCATGGTGGCCGGCTTCTGCTGGCCGTGGACCGAGCCGGTGGGCCGGGGGAAGGCCGCGCGCCTGGAGGCAGACGTGCGGATCGGTGACTGGCACCGACCGTGGAACGCCAAGGGCGACTCCTTCCGCGAGGACGGATCGGTGCCCCCGTCCACGAAATGGTCGGTGCACCCGTATGGCATCAACCAGATCGGCTGCGTTTACACGGCTCAGGGCCTCGAGTGGGACTGGTGCGGGGTAATCCTTGGCGAGGACATGGTGAGACGTGGCGACCGCTGGGTCTACCGCAAGGGGCAGTGGCGTGAGGATGCGGAAAGCGGGGTCAAGCGTGTCAAGGTGCCCGGTTCGTTCGACATGAAGCTCCGTGAGGGGACGGGAAGCGAGAAGGAGAAAGCGGAGGAGTTCGCGCGGTGTGTTCGGCACGCGTACCACGTGCTCATGACCAGGGCGAGCCGGGCGACGGTGCTGTACTCCACGGATGAGGAGACACAGGCATACCTCAAAAGCTGCGTAGGTGACGTGCAGATACACGGCCTGCGGCCCACGCGGGACAGCCTCTCCTCCGAGGCACGGGTTCCACATCGCCCCAGCCCGAAGAGGAAGGGGCATGCCACCCCTCCCGGGCAGGAACTGCTCTTCTGAGGGGGCACTTGCCGTAAGGCTGAAGCCAGGCAGACTGAAGAGTGGCGGGCTCTCCGGGCCCGCCACATGCCTGCCTCAGATGAGGTGGCGCGCTGCCACCGTCAGTGCCTCCCACACGAGGTTGGAGACCACGCTCACGGTGACGCCGGCCAGGATCTTGCGGATCCAGGGACGACGCGCAGGCTTGTACTCGACCGGTTCCATAAAGGCCCACTCCATGGTGTGAGTTCGGAATGGTAGGACCGCCCTACCGGGCATCCGCTCCATCCGTCACTCACGGCCAGTGGACTGGTCCGTGGACTCCGCCTCGTACCCTCCGGGAAGGTGCGCAGCAGTAAAAGCCTATCTCACTGGGGTGCGCGCTCTCATCGGGCCAACGATCGCGCAGTCGACCGGAGTTGGAGCTTGAGATCGACCCAGGCGGTTTTCTCCGCAAGCGGTGGGATCGGACATCCGCTACGAGTACGTCCCTATCGCCGCCTCGAACGAGCAGGTCTCCCTTGGTCTCGGTGACCGCAGTCGTGGACGCCCTGCGCTACTTTCCGGGTCTGAGGCTCATCGATACATATGCCGAAAACCCGGCACGCTTGGCGAACTTCACCCGACGCGTGTGTGACTCACGGAATCCGAGCTTGCGGTACAGCGCCAGCGCAGGGGCGTTCGTATCCTTGATGTCGCGGAGCACGAATTCGTCGTACGGCAACCGCAGCAGATGCTTCATGAGGGCCGTCGCGACGCCTTTCCCCTGGTTCTGCGGCGCGGTGGTCACGAAGCCGATCTCTGCCAGGCCGGGCCGTGCGCCGTCGTATGCCCCGAGGAACTGGCTCCGGACGATGAGATAGCTGATCAGTCCGTGCCGGCCTCCCAGCGCGTGCTGGAATTCGCGGCGGCTGGGATCGAAGCACTCCTGATCGCCTTCCGTCACGGTCGCGATCGCCGCCGGTTTCCCGTCGACCAGCGCCACATGGAAGCGCTCGAGGATGACCATGTGCTCGAAGGCGTCTGCCAGGACCTTCGGATCTTTCGAGAAGTATGCGAAGTCCTCGGCGAATCCGTGGACGAGGACCTCGGTGACGCCCCGACGGAAGCTCTCGCCCAGTTCGTCGCCGCGTCTGATCTCGATCACGTGTGTCCTTCTGTCGTCAGGAGGCGAAGCACGAGGTCGACGCCCGAGTCGGTCAAAGAGTCCTGGATGACCAGCCGCATGCTCGCCAGACCGGACAGCATCGCGAAGTAGTAGGCGGTCAGCTGGGCCGGGTCGCCCGCTGCGAATTGCCCGGCTGCTTGTCCGCGGCGCACGAGATCGGCGAAGGCGTCCCACAACGAGCGCTGGCCGGCCGCCAGCCGTGCCGCCGTTCCGGCCGGTGTGTCCGTCAGGAAGCCTTGGTTGATCACGAGAAAGAACTCGGCCGCGCCTTCGCCGCTGGCGAGGTCGGCGAGAAAGTCACGGGTGAAGCCGCGTGCCAGGGCGAGTGGGTCTCCGTCGCTCGAGAGCACCTCGGATGCCGCTGCGAGACCGGCTGAGGCCTGCTTGAGCAGGTCATCGAAGAGTGCTTCCTTGCTCGCGTAGTGCCGGTAGATCGATCCGACGCTGAGACCGGCCTCGTCCGCGATGTACCGGATGCTCGATGCGGCGAATCCATGCCTGGCGAAGATGCGGATCGCGGCGACCTCGATCGCCTGGCGCGTGGCCTCGCGCAAGGCCCGATTCTGTTCTGGTTGCCGCACGACCGCCTCCACGGGATGAACTGATGTTCATTATATTCAGCGGCCGTCGGATCCTCGGTCTCCAGCCTCGTCGTCCCGCACCCTGTCTTCCGTGCGGGGAACGGGTCAGCCGGCGTCGGGCGGCAGCAGCCCGTGCAGCAACTGGTCGAGTCCGTCCTTGATCCGCTCCGGGGAGAATCCGGCCGCGCGCAGCTGGTGGTCGACCAGACCGGGTGTGAAGGGGGCGAGCAGCGCGTCCGCCAGGTACGGCGCGTCCGCGTCCGGGCGCAGCTCGGCCACCAGGGCGCTCGCGTGCGCGTGCTGGAAGGCGTACGAGGCGTTGCGGTAACGCGCGGCGGGCGAACTCGATTCGGCGAGCAGCAGCAACTGCCGTTGTTCCACCGAGAGGTCGACGAGCGCGTGGAGGAAGGCGCGGAGCCGCTCCGCCGGGCAGGCCTGCGGCCCCAGCGGCGGTGGACCGGCCGTGACCCGGGCCCGGAAGCGCTCGTCCTGCTCCTCCAGCAGGGCGAAGACCAGCCCCGCGCGGTCCCCGAAGCGCCGGTAGACCGTACCCACGCCGACGTCGGCGGCCCTGGCCACCTCGTCCAGCGCGAGCCGCTCCACGCCTCCCGCCGCCACCATGCGGGCCGCGGCGGTGAGGATGCGGTGACGGTTGCGCGCCGCGTCGGCGCGTTCGGGGGTTGCGGAGGGCATGGCCGAGAGCATAGTTCGGCCGATCGGGCGGCTCGGGCCGCTCGTGAGGCAACCCTTGATAAGTGGAAGATTCTCCGTTTAGGCTCGGCGCACACCACGCCGAACAGTTCCCCGCATCCCCGACGGAGAGGAAGTCCCCATGAGCTCAGCGCAGTTCGACCCCGCACCCACCGCCCCCGCCGAGGACGCCCCGGGCGCGTACAACCTTCAGGTCATCCAGCAGTTCCGGGAGAACGGTGGAAAGGTCGGGGGCCCCTTCGAGGGGGCGGCGCTCATCCTGCTCACCACCAGGGGCGCCAAGTCCGGCCTCGCCCGCACGGTGCCCACGCTCTGCTTCCGGCAGGCGGACGACAGCCTCTTGATCTTCGGCAGCAATGGCGGTGCGGACACTCACCCCGCCTGGTTCCACAACATCAGGACCAACCCGCGGGTGACCGTCGAGACCGGTGACGAGACCTACTCCGCCGTCGCCCGCGAGGTGCCGCTCGGCGAGGAGCACGACCGTCTCTTCGCCGAGGCGTCCGCCGAGGTGCAGGCGTTCGCCGACTACCAGGCCGGGACCGAGCGGCGGATTCCGCTGGTCCTGCTGAGCCGGAAGGGCTGAGCCGGAAGGGCTGACCCGGAAGGGCTGATCCGTGCGCTGTGTGCTGCCCGGAGGGAATGGGGGCCGGGGGCCGGGGAGCCGCCCCTGGCCGGCTAACCCGCGAGCGCGTTCGCGGTGGCGCGGGCGAACGCCTCCGGGTTGTCCAGCATGATGTTGTGCCCGCAGTCGGGGATCGGCACCACCGTCACGCCTGTCGCCTCCAGCGGCTCGGCACCGGGGAGAGGGCCGCTGCTCTCGGGCAGCATGTACGTGCGCGGGATCTTCAGTTCCGCAAGCAGCGTTCGCAGCGACGGATCCGTGCCGCGCACGAGGTGCACCGCGCTGCGGTGCAGCGCTTCGAGGCCGGCCAGGCGCATCGTGGACCACCAATGGGCGCCGGCGGCATCGCGTACCTCCTGCCAGCCGCCCGCCAGGAACTCTTCCTCCGTGAAGTGGGCGATGCCCGCGCTCCCCGGGCCCGGGGCGGGGGCGATCGGGTCGAGATTGGCGTCCACCAGAACGAGCCGGGAGACCAGGTGCGGGTGGCGGGTGGCCAGGACGATGGCCACCGAGCCGCCCATGCTGTGCGCGATCAGCTCGGCCCCCGCCACACCGGCGGCCTCCAACGCCGAGGCGAGCGCGTCGGCGTGCGCCTCCAGTGTGTAGGTGAAGTCGACCGGGCGGTCGCTGATGCCGAAGCCGAGCATGTCGATCAGCAGGGAGCGGCGCCCCGCCAGCAGAGGGTGGACCGCGCTCTCCGCGAAGTAGGCGGGCGATGTGGCGCCGAGCCCGTGCACATAGACGCGAGAGGGGTCCGCGCCCGGCAGTTCGACCCACCGAATCCGGTCACCACCGGGTGTCACACGCGCGCTGCGCACAGCCTTGACCTCCGTACTCGAAGCTCGTCGGAAAGCCGAGGCTACTCGCCGCGTGGTCGGCTACCGTTCCGTCCGTACCAACGGACGCTCCAACCCGCATTGCTCTTCGAGGAGTTGCCTGCCATGCCGCAGATCACCGTCGACTACTCCGGAACGCTCGATACCGCCTTCGACCGGCAGGCCTTCGCGCTCGCCCTCCACCCGGTCGTCGTGTCCACCGTCGACGCCCGACTCGAGGCCTGCAAGACCCGCTTCCGCCGGGTCGAGGACTTCGTCGCCGGCGACGCGACCACGGGACACGCCATCCTGCACATCGAGATCCGCCTGCTCCACGGCCGCACCGACGCGACCAAGATCCGCCTCGCGGACGCCGTGCTCGATCTGGTCGCCGCCCAGGTCAAGCCGGTCGATGGCGTCACCCTGCATCCATCCGTCGAGATCCCCACCCTGGACGTGTCCTACCGAAAGCGCTGACGGACCCGGTTCGCTCAGGCCACCGGGCATCCGTGCCGAGCTCCCGAAGCGGTGGCGAACGCCGTCAGCAGCCGGTGTCCGTCCTCGGTGCGGACCGTGCTTCGCACGCCCTTCTCGGCGTCCCGCATCGGCAACTCCTCGAACTTGAAGTACGCCGTGCCCAGAGCGCCCTTGCAGGGGTGTGGCCGCATGATCGCGCCCTTCACACTGCCGGGGTAGCGCTTGTCCAGGTACATCTCCTACTGGGCGGAAGGGCCGTAATACGCGGTCAGGCGGATGCTGTGGCTCTTGGCCGGCAGCTCCAAGGAGCACTCCTCGGTGAGCGCGCGGCCGGCCGGCATCTCCGAAGCCGTCGTGAGCCGCAGCCGGGCGATGTCCTGCGCGCTGACGACTCCGCGGCAGGTTCCATCCGTCCGGGCGACGGGGCTCTTCTGCCATTCGGTGCGGTCCACGGTCGAGGGGCGCTTCCCGAGCGCCCCTTCGCAACCGAAGCGCTCCGCCGCCCGGCGCGCCGACTCGGTGGTGAAACGGGCCAGTCCACGGATCTGCTCGGCGGAGAGCTCCCTGATGTCCTCGGGTACGTCGGCCATGACGAGGAGGCCCTTGCCGGGCAGCGGCGCGCAGTCGACGAGCACGGCGGCCGAGGGGTTGTATCCGGCGTCGAACGAGCCGTTCCAGCCGAATCCGATCGGTGCTGCCGTGGTCCTCTCCGCCGCGCCGCTGGCGCGATGGGCCGCCGCCGGACGGATGGACAGTTCGAGCGCTACGCCACCGGGTTCCTTGCCGCCGGCCCACGCCCTGCAGTACTCGGTCTCGTGGCCCATCCATTCCCCGGTGTTGCCGCGGAACTCCAGTTCCGCTCCGCCGAAGAACTTGCCGGCCTCCTCGGTCGCCAGCGCTCCCCGGCAGGTGTCGGCGGGGGTCGTGCCCGAGCCGTCGCCCCGGAGACCGAAGCCCCAGATCAGTCCGCCCGTCGTGAGTGCCAGGACGAGCGCCGCCCCTGCCACCTTCGTCCGTCGTCGTCCGGTCATGGTTGTTCCTTCTCGGGCACGGGAGGGCGGAGAGCATGGAGAGGGGTGGAGGGTACGGAGGGGCGGAGGAAGCCATGCGTGTCACCCCCCGTGTCCACCGCATCACGCTCTCTCCCCCTCCGATCGTAGATCGGGCAGGCCGAACGGTTCCGTCCGGGGTCTGAAGGGGTAGGAGGTCAAGTAAGTCCCCTTGGGGAGGCTGATTCGATGCCGTGGTTCGCATGGCTGCTCGCCGCCGCGGCGCTCGGCGCCGCGGAGTTCTTCACTCTGACGCTGGTTTTCGGGTTGCTGGCCGGAGCGGCGCTGGTCGCTGCCGTCGTGGCCGGAGTGGGCGTCGGTCTGCTCGGCCAGCTCGTGGCGCTCGGACTGACGGCGGTCGCGGGTCTCGCTCTCGTACGTCCTGTCGCGCTGCGCCACATGGCGCAGGCGCCCTTGACGCACGAGGGCACCGATGCGCTGATCGGAAAGCGGGCGGAAGTCATGCAGGAGGTCACCGCGACCCACGGGCTGATCAAGGTCTCCGGTGAGGAATGGACCGCTCGCGCCCTCGACGAAAGCCATGTGATCCCGGTCGGAGCGCTGGTGGACGTCATGGAGATCGAAGGCGCTACAGCAGTCGTGTATCCCCGCGAGCTCCTTCCGTGAACGACTGAACACGCAGCGAAGGAGGAAGCATGGACCCGGTCGTCATCACGATTCTTCTGGCGGCGCTTGTCGTGGTCTTTCTCGTGGCCGCCACCGTGCGGATCGTTCCGCAGGCGCGCCGCTTCAACATCGAGCGGTTCGGCCGGTATCGCCGGACTCTGCAACCCGGTCTGAATTTCGTCCTGCCGGTGGCGGACCGCGTCAACACCAAGCTCGACGTGCGGGAGCAGGTGTATTCGTCCGAACCCAAGCCGGTGATCACCGAGGACAACCTCGTGGTCAACATCGACACCGTGCTCTATTACCAGATCACCGACCCGCGCGCGGCGGCCTACGAGGTCGCCGATTATCTGCACGCCATCGACCAGCTCACCGTGACGACCCTGCGTAACGTCATCGGCTCCATGGACCTGGAGGGGACGCTCACCTCGCGTGAGGAGATCAACGCCCGCCTCCGTGCCGTCCTCGACGAAGCCACCGGGAAGTGGGGCATCCGGGTCAACCGGGTCGAGATCAAGGCCATCGATCCGCCGAACACCATCAAAGAGGCGATGGAGAAGCAGATGCGGGCCGAGCGTGACAAGCGCGCGGCCATCCTGCACGCCGAGGGTGAGCGGCAGGCCAAGATCCTCACCGCCGAGGGTACGAAGCAGAAGGACATCCTGGAGGCGCAGGGTACCCAGCAGGCCATGATCCTGCGGGCGGACGGTGAGTCGAAGGCGGTGGAGCTCGTCTTCCAGGCCGTCCACCGCAACAACGCCGACGCGAAGGTCCTGGCCTACAAGTATCTGGAGACGCTGCCGCATCTGGCACAGAGCGACAACAACACGTTCTGGGTCATCCCGGGCGAGCTGACCGAGGCGATCCGTACGGTCACCACCGCGTTCGGCGACCAGTCGGCGGCCACGGGAGCGCCCCCCTCCGCGCAGCGCGAGGGTGCGGCCGCCGATGTCGCGGACAGCGACAAGGACAACGTCGGGGTTCCGGAGATCGAGCCGAACTCGACGCTCGCGCTGGATGCCGTCGCCGCCGCCGGCGAGGCCGCGAAGGAGGCCGCCGCCGCGGTGAGCGACGCGAAGGCCGAGGCCGCGGCCGCGGGAGAGACGCGGCTGCCGGGACGGGGGCAGACGTCCGGCGACTGAGTCGGGGCAGACATCTGGCAACGGGGCCGGGGGTCGGTGTCCGGTGATTGAGCGGACCATCGACTGATCGAGCGGACAATCGGCGTATGGACGTCGTCGGGATCCTCGAAGCCGCGTCGCTGCTGGTGCCGGAGAGCGTCGCCACCGACAACGACATCTCCGTCTCCGATGTCTGGGACCACCTCGCGCACGACGAGTGGGAGGTGGCTCTCGACCTGCTTCAGGAGCTGGGCGACGGCGACGCGTGGACCGCGCCGGAGGGCTTCTGGGACGAACTGGCGCGCGCGGCCGGGGCGATGGGGTTCGAGCGGAGCCGGGAGTGGTGCCGGTGGCGGGAGACGGAGACGCGTTCCGGCGTCATCCGGGCCGATCTCACCCTCCTCCCCGCCGGCGAAGGGCCCCGGCGCACCCCGATTCCCGGCGGCGGGGTGCTGCGGCCGATGTGGGACACCGGTGAGCGGGGGGACGGCAGTGTGCCCGCGCTGGACATCGCCCGGGTGTGGGTCGAGTTCGCGCGGGAGCTGGAGCCCGGCGCCCGCGCCCCTGTACGTCTCCTGCCGCTGAACCCCGCCCGGTGGACCCACCTCGTCCCGGGCGACCGGATCACGCTGTACGAGAACGCCGTCCCCGGCGGCACGGCGACGATCCTGGAGGTGGTGAAGTGAGGTGAGCCAGGGGCGGGGCGGCCAGGTGGCGTTCTGGAGGTGAGAGCCAGGACCCGGCCGCCGGGCACGTTCTACCGTCCTCCCGTCTCCACCCGCAGCTCCGCGATCCCCGCCGGCTTCTCCGGGTCCTCCGAGGCCACCGTCACCCGGACCTTGCGTGCCGTGTCGCCCGCCAGGTAGGGGCGCCAGAAGCGGCCGTCGAGGGAGGTCTCCAACGTGTGGGAAGCGGGCGGTACGTCGCTCCAGACCGGGGTCACGGAGGCGAGCCGGAGGGGCCTGGTACCCAGGTCGACCGTCAGGGAACCCGTCGCGCCGTCCGGGGACCAGGACGTCGCCGGGGCCCCGTCCACCGCCGCCTCCGCGTACAGGCCCGGGGCCTCGGACGTCGCCGTCACCGGGCGGCAGCGCGCCGCGTCGGCCGTCGGGGTCAGGTCGGGGCGACGGGTGGGAAGCGTGAGGGACGAGGACAACCTGCGCGGGCCCTGTGTCGTGTGGACCGTGAACGGGGTGCCCGAGGTCAGGCGGACCGTGGTCGTCCGGGGGCCGATCTCGACCTCGTACGCCGCGTCCCGGTACCGCAGGCCCTTCAGCGTGACGCCCTCACGCAGCTGGGGCGGCAGCGTCGGGTCCAGGCGCACGCCGTCCTCACGGAGGCGCAGGCCCGTCAGGCCGTGCGTGAACACCTGGAGGAAGCCGCCCTTCCCGGTCAGGAAGTCCTCGGCCGGGAAGCCCGACAGCGGGTCCTCGGCACCCGACTTCTCGCCCCGCGCCTCGGAGAACAGGTCGTACGGGCCCCGCAGAAACGGCCGTACCGCACGCTGGAGATACGTGTACGCCGAGCAGCCCGGCTCACCGATCTCCGCCGCGTCGATCGCGTGCACCGAGTCCGTCATCGCCGGGCCGTCCGGATCGGTGCGCGCCGCGTAGTAGTCCAGGGTGGCCGCCGACGCGCCCGGCTCCATCGGCCACTCCAGCGGGTACGTCAGCAGCACCGTGTCCGCCTGCTTGATCGTGGAGCCGTTGTAGCCCGCGTACTGGAGGAAGACCTTCTTCTCCGCGTCGTACGGGATGCGCAGGCCGTCCGCCACCCGGTTCCAGCCGGACGGCGGGCGGTGGCCCAGGAGTTGGGCGGCGCGGGTCGCGTTGCGGAGGGCTGTGGCGGCGACCGCGTTGGTGAAGACGCCGTCGTCCACGCCGTTGCTGTACTCGTCGGGGCCCGCCACGTCGGTGATGGAGTAGCTGCCGTCCGCGTTCGCCGTGGCGCGGGACTGCCAGAAGTCGGCGATGCCGCGCAGGAGCGGCCAGCCCCTCGCCGCCAGCCAGTCGCGGTCCCCGGTGGCCAGGTAGTACTGCCAGACGGCGAGCGAGACATCGCCCTGGAGGTGGTTCTGGGTCACGCAGTGCGGCGGGTCCACGCTGTGGCACTCGGAGTCCAGCCGGCCCCGGCTCGCGCTCGTCCAGGCGTAGAACAGGCCGTCGTGGCCCAGCTTCTCGGCGTTCGCGCGGGCCGCGTCCCGGGTGCGGTAGCGGTACTCGACGACCGAGCGCGCCAGCTCCGGGCGGGTGGCCAGCAGCCCCGGGAACATCCACGTCTCCGCGTCCCAGAACACCAGGCCCGCGTAGTTGTCGCTGGTCAGACCAGCCGGGGCGATGCTGTCCGAGGAGCCTCGCCGGGTGCTCGCCAGCAGCCCGTACTGCGCCGAGCGCAGCCAGCGCTGGAGGTCGGGGCTGCCGGGGACCAGCACATCGGCGGACCAGGCCTCGCGCCAGGCGGCCTCGTTCGCCGCGAAGACCCGGTCCCAGCCGCGCCGCGCCGCCCGGTGCGCCGCCTCACGGGCGTCCTCGGCCGGGGTGCGGGAGGTCAGGGCGGTGTCGACGCCGACGTACTTCTCGAAGGTGTACGTCCGGCCCGCGCGGACCGGGGTCTGCCTCGGGGACGTACGGGCGTCCGGCCGCAGCGTCTCGACGACGCCCGAGCCGCGCCGCATCGCCTGCGCCACGGCCCCCTCGATGCCGGTGCCGAGCGTGCGGAACGTGCCGTCCTCGCGCAGCGTGATCCGGCGCGCGCCCCGGGCGTCGAGCCGGCCGGTGACGGTCGCGGTGCCGCTCCAGCGCGGGGTCATCCGCAGGCGTACGGCTCCGGTGTGGACGTCGGAGCGGTCGGCCAGGACGTCGTAGGCGAGGTCGGTCGCCCGGCCGTCCGCGGTCGTCCAGCGCAGCGAGGTGCGGACGAGGCCGCAGGAGAGGAAGACCGTCTGGCGGTAGTGCGAGATCCGGCCGGTCGGGGTGTCCGTGCCGAGGGTCTCCTTGCCGACGCCCACGTCGATGCCGGTCCAGCTCGGCAGCGCGGCGATCACCTCGCGGCCCTCGGTGACGCCTTTGTCCCGCGCGTAGAGCCCGGAGACGAACGCGCCGTCGTAGCGCGGTGTGTAGAGCGGCCAGCCGGTCTTCTCACCGGTGGCCGCGTATCCGGCGCCGGTGGCGGGGACCCGGTGGCCGAGATAGCCGTTGCCGACGTACGGGTCGTACCCCTCCGCCTCGCCGAAGCGGGTGGAGGTCGGGGACCAGGAGGTCCCGGGGGCGCCCTGACCGTCCGTCCGGCCACAGGCGGGCACGGCCGGGGCCGGGGCCGGGGACGGGGATGGTGCTGGGAGCGGAGACGAGGGCGTGGCCGATGGCAGGTACGGGGACGCCGTCGGGGCCGGCGCGGGGGAGGTGGCCGGGTGGGCCGGGCCCGGCAGCGGTACGGGGCCGGGGGACTCGGCCGCGTCGGCGGGGGGCGGCAGAGGTGCGATCAGGGCGGCCGCGACCAGGGGCGCGAGGACGGAGATACGCGAGAGGCTCACGGTACGAAGGTAGGGACGCGGCGGTGCGGTCGGCCGTCACGCCGCGCACGGTCCGCATACCCACCCCGCACCGGGCGTCCGCCGGACCGCCGGATGGAGCAGATCCCGCGCCCGTCGGGGGTGGTTCGCTTCGCGGACGGATGGGCGGATGGGCGGATGGGCGGAAGGGTGGACGGGCGGAAGGCGGATGGGCGGGCGGTCGGCTCCGGGGCGACCTGTTCTGGGTTCCGGGGGGGCCTGAGCCCGGATCCCGCGCGTGAACCCCGCGCCCGGATCCCGCGCCCGGGCGCGCCCGCCCCTGGTCAGGTCGGCTCCCCGCCCCTCACCCCGCCGCCATCCCCGTCTTCAGCCCCGCCCCGCACAGCGGCACCACCACGCTGCCCCTCACCGCGTCGTCGCCGCCTCCGTCCTCGCCGCCCCCGCCCCCGTCCCGTACCGCCGCCCAGCAGGCCACCCCCGTCGTCTCGACGTAGAAGCCGCGTGCCGCCAGGTCCCGCTGGGCCTCGCGGATGCGGTCCTCCGGCACCGTCAGGAACGTGCCGCCCGAGGCCCGTACCGCTGCAAGGATCTGCCGGGCGCGCGGTGGGCGCGGGATCGCGATGCCCTCCGCCAGGGTGGGGGAGGGCACGGAGAGCGGGCCGGCCGCCGGGGGCAGGTCGTCCGCGCCCGTGTGGAAGGCGGCGGCCAGCGGGGAGACCGCCTCGGCCTGGACGGCGATCAGGCGGGGGCGAGTCTCGATCAGGCCCAGCGCGTGCAGTTCGGCGGTGGCCAGGGCCGCGCCCAGCAGCAGGGTGCCGTTGCCGACCGGGACGGCCAGCGCGTCCGGCAGCCGGCCGCCGAGGTCCTCCCAGAGCTCGTACACGTACGTCTTCGTTCCGTGCAGGAAGTACGGGTTGAAGACGTGCGAGGCGTAGAACGCGCCAGGTTCGCCGGCCGCCTCGCGGGCGGCCAGGGCCGTCGCCTCCCGGCCGCCGGGGACGGTCACCAGGTGCGCGCCGTGGGCCCGGATCTGCTCGGTCTTCTTGGGCGATGTGCCCTCGGGGACGTACACCGTGCACGCGAGCCCGGCCCGCGCGCAGTACGCGGCCACCGACGTGCCCGCGTTGCCCGTGCTGTCCGCCACGACCCGGTCCGGGCCGAGCCGCCGGGCCAGCTCCACGAGCATCACCGCGCCGCGGTCCTTGAAGGACAGCGTCGGCATGAGGTAGTCGAGCTTGGCCGAGACGGTGTCCGTGAGCGGGACGAGCGGGGTGCGGCCCTCGCCCAGGGAGATCGCCGGGGAGGCGAGCGGCAGGAATTCCTCGTAACGCCACAATGAATTGGCGCGCGTGGAAAGCGCGTTCGGTCCGACGCCCCGTACGGGGGTGAAGTCGAGGTCCCAAGGGCCCCGGCAGACCGGACAGCACCAGGTCAGGGCGGTGGTCTCGGACCGGGTCCCGTCCACCGGGCAGTGATAGGTCGTCATGTTCGCCAGCATGTCAGGCATATGGCAGATGAATGGCGCGCGTATGGCACGCCCCAACGCACTCTTGTGGGTTCGTCATGGATCGGTCAATCTTTCGCTGGCAGCACGGCATGCCGGTCACCGGAGGACGCAGAAACCGGGGCGTTCCGACGGCTGATTTGTCATGCCCCTGCCGGGAGTCGTCGTGCGGCTCCGGCACCACCCCCCACCAGAGCACCGCCTATGAGGAGGACCCCTCACATGTCAGTGATGCGTCACACCCCCCATGCACGGCGAAGACTCGCCACGGCGACCGTCATAGCCACCGCAGCCGCCGTCGCGCTCGCCGCCGCCTCCGCCCTTCCGGCGAACGCGGCCGAGCGGGCACCCGAAGGCGTGATCGAGAACGCGGGCGCTCCGGGCGTCATCAGCAACAGCTACATCGTGACCCTCAAGGACTCGGCCGCGAAGTCCGACTCCGCCCAGGGCAAGGCCCTCGCGAAGAAGTACGGCGCGAGCATCGAGCGCACCTACCGCTCGGCCCTCAACGGTTACGCGGTCGAGGCCTCCGCCGCCGAGGCGAAGAAGTTCGCCGCCGACCCGGCCGTCGCCTCCGTCTCGCAGAACCGCACCTTCACGGTCTCCGCCACCCAGAACAACCCGCCGTCCTGGGGTCTGGACCGGATCGACCAGAAGAACCTTCCGCTGGACCAGCGCTACACCTACCCGGACAAGGCGGGCGAGGGCGTCACCGCCTACGTCATCGACACCGGTGTACGGATCAGCCACAGCGACTTCGGCGGCCGGGCCTTCAACGGCTACGACGCCATCGACAACGACAACGTCGCGCAGGACGGCCACGGCCACGGCACCCACGTCGCGGGCACCGTCGCGGGCACGGCCCACGGCGTCGCCAAGAAGGCGAAGATCGTCGGCGTCCGCGTGCTGAACAACAGCGGCTCGGGCACCACCGCGCAGGTCGTCGCCGGCATCGACTGGGTGACGGCCAACGCCGTCAAGCCCGCCGTCGCCAACATGAGCCTCGGCGGCGGAGCGGACTCCGTGCTCGACGCCGCCGTGAAGCGGTCCATCGCCGCCGGCATCACCTACGCCGTCGCGGCGGGCAACGAGTCGACCGACGCCTCCACGAAGTCCCCGGCGCGCGTGCCCGAGGCCATCACCGTGGGCTCGACGACCAACACCGACGCCCGCTCCAGCTTCTCCAACTACGGCTCCATCGTGGACATCTTCGCGCCCGGTTCCTCGATCACCTCGACGTGGAACACCAGCGACAGCGCCACGAACACCATTTCCGGTACGTCGATGGCCAGCCCGCACGTGGCCGGTGGCGCCGCCCTCTACCTCGCCGAGAACCCGTCCTCGACGCCCGCGCAGGTCTCCGCCGGTCTCGTCGCGGCGGCCACCACCGGGGTCGTCGGCAACCCGGGCAGCGGTTCGCCCAACCGCCTCCTGAACGTGAACACGGGCACCACCAACCCGCCGGACCCGGACCCCAAGAAGTTCGAGAACACCACCGGGTACCCGATCAACGACAACGCGACCGTCGAGTCGCCCGTCACGGTCACCGGGGTCACGGGCAACGCGCCGTCCGCGCTGAGCGTTCCGGTCAACATCTCGCACACCTACATCGGTGACCTGAAGATCGACCTGGTCGCGCCGAACGGCACCGTCTTCAACCTGAAGGCGTTCGGCTCCGGCGGCAGCAGCGACGACGTGGTCACCACGTACACGGTCAACGCCTCCTCCGTCGCCGCCAACGGCACCTGGAAGCTCCGGGTCAGCGACAACTGGACGTACGACACCGGCCGGATCAACAGCTGGGGCCTGCACTTCTGAGCCCGCACCGCTGAACGGCTGAACCACAGGCACCAGGCACCAGGCACAGCCATACAGGCCGGGGCGGTCGCGTCATGCGACCGCTCCGGCCCTGTGCGGTGCGGTGTCAGCGGCGGTTGAGCCCGCGGTCGACCGCGGTGATCAGCTCGCCGTTCTCCGTGTCCCCGTCCAGCGACCAGAACATCGCCCCGCCGAGACCCTTGTCCCGAATGTACGCGGCCTTGGTGCGGAGCACCTGCGGGTCGTCGTACGTCCACAGCGTGGTGCCGTCGAACAGCCAGGCGTGGCCGTTCTTCACATCACGGTGGACCTTGTACGTCCCCGACGCGGCCAGCTGCTTCAGGACCTTGTAGTCCTCGTAGCCCGCCTCCCAGGTGGCCGGAGCCGGGGCCGTGGCCGGCTGCCCCATGCCCGTGCCGCCGCCGCTCACTCCGGTCCACCCCTGACCGTAGGTCGGCATCCCCATCACGAGCTTGTGCTTGGGCGCGCCGCGGCGGACCCAGTCGCGCACGGTCCGGTCGACGCTGAAGTCGTCCTTCGCGTACAGGGCCGACTGCTGGGCCGTCTTCTTCTCGCCCGAGACGTGGTAGTCGTAGCCCTGGATGTTGACGAAGTCGAAGTCCTTCATGAGGCGCTTCACGTCGAAGCCCGCGTCGATCGCGGCTGGGTTGGCCGGTACGTACGCCGACAGGTCGTAGTGCTTGGGCTTCGGCTTGGGCTTCGGCTTGCCGTGCCCGTGCCCCTTGTTCTTGTCCTTCTTGGCCTCGCTCTTCGCCTCGCTCTTCGCGTGGGCGTCGAGCTGGGTGCGGAACTCGCGGATCAGCGCGGTGAAGTTCTTCTTGTCCTCGGGGCGGAAGACGGTGCCCTCGTTCGCCGCCGAGCCGGGCCACTCCCAGTCGACGTCGATGCCGTCGAAGAGGCCCGCCGCGGCGCCCTCGCCGCCGCGCGCCCCGTCCACCGGGAGGTTGCCCTTGATGTACAGGTCGACGCAGGAGGCGACGAGCGCCTTGCGGGAGGCCTTGGTGCGGACCGCGTCGGAGAAGTGGGTGGACCAGCTCCAGCCGCCGAGCGAGATCATGACCTTGAGGCCGGGGTGCTTGGCCTTCAGCTCGCGCAGCTGGTTGAAGTTGCCCGCGAGCGGCTGGGTGTCGGTGTCGGCGACGCCGTCCACCGATCCCGCCGCGTCGAGCGGACGGGCGTAGTCCGCCCAGGCGTCGGCCTGGCCGGGGACATTGCCGGTGAAGCACTTTCCCTCGGCGCTGACGTTGCCGAAGGCGTAGTTGATGTGGGTCAGCTTGGCCGCGGCCCCGCTGGTGTCCAGGTCCTTGACCTGGAAGTCGCGTCCGTAGACGCCCCATTGGGTGAAGTAGCCGATGTTCTTGTACGCGGGGCGGTGGTGGCCCTTGCCGCGGTCGCCGCCGTCGCTCCGGTCGTGGCCGGGGCCGGCCGTGGCCGCGGGCGCGACACCTGCCAGCAGGGCCAGGGAGACGCCGACGATGGTCATTCGGGACAGGTTTCTTCGACGCATGAGGCTCGTTCCTGTGCGTGATCCGGTGGGAGGGAAAGCCGAGGGAAAGCCGAGGGAATGCGGGAGCCGTGCTGTGCACAGGAAGGTATTGGTCTGGACCAAAAATGGTCAAGGGTGCGGGAGTTGCCGGAGAACGTCCGGGAAGAATCTGGTGTCCGCGTTCGAGGTATGCATGAACCGTCACAGGATCATCACATTGGGTGAAACTCTGGCCTATGCTTGCGGTGTACAACCCACGGTTGTCAGGCTGTCGCAGACTGTCAACCTGTTGGGAGTGGCCTGTGACTTTTGGTGAGCAGCCCGCCTATCTGCGCGTGGCGAGCGATCTCAGGGAGAAGATCGTCAACGGCGCGCTGCCGCCCCATACCCGCCTGCCGTCGCAGGCCCGCATCCGGGAGGAGTACGGGGTCTCGGACACCGTCGCCCTGGAGGCGCGAAAGGTCCTGATGGCGGAGGGGCTGGTCGAGGGGCGCTCCGGCTCCGGCACCTATGTGCGTGAGCGCCCCGTGCCCCGCATGATCGCCCGCTCCGGCTACCGGCCGGACAAGGGCGCCAGCCCGTTCCGGCAGGAGCAGACGGCCGAGGGGGCACGCGGGACCTGGGAGTCCCGCAGCGAGCAGGAGGGGGCGAGCCCCGAGGTCGCCGGGCGGCTGGGTATCGAGCCGGGCGACCGGGTGATGCGCACGCACTACGTCTTCCGGGAGGCGGGCGAGCCGGTCATGCTCTCCACCTCGTGGGAGCCGCTCGCCGTCACCGGCCGGACGCCCGTGATGCTGCCGGAGGAGGGTCCGCTGGGCGGTTGCGGGGTGGTCGACCGGATGGCCGCGATCGACGTGGTCGTGGACAACGTCGCCGAGGAGGTCGGCGCGCGCCCGGGGCTGGCGGAGGAGCTCCTGGCGCTCGGCGGTGTGCCCGGCCATGTGGTCATCGTCATCGGGCGTACGTACTACGCCTCGGGCCGGGCCGTGGAGACGGCCGACGTGGTGGTGCCGGCCGACCGGTACCGGATCGCCTACCACCTGCCGGTGAGATGAGGTGAGGTGACGCCCCGTCGGGCCCGGTGAGGGGTGCCGGCCGGGGCCGACGGGGCATGCCGCTGAGTCATGAGGGGCGCATTCCGCTGATGCGCCCCTTTCGTGATGGCCGGATGTGTATCTCTTTGTGCAAACCCGCCTGCACTGAGTGAAGGTCAGGCGTACGCTCGGGCATATGCGTACTGCGGTTTCCTGGGGATCCTTAGAGACGTGCACGCCGGTGGGAAGAGGGGCGATATGCGGGGGAGCGACACGATGAGCGACAGCGGCGCCGTGCTCCCTTGGCAGGTGATACGGCAGGACGACGGCGGTAACCGCTACCGCGTGGGCAGGTATGCCACGCAGGCCGAGGCGCAGAAGGTCGCCGACGGCCTCGACGGCCACCATCGCCACCAGGTCTACCGGGTGGAGCGCGTGGGCCAGGGCAACAGGCCCTGACGCGACGGACGGCCCCGTGGGGTCCCGGAGGGCCGTTCCGCCCCCCGGGGCCCCACGGCCTTCCCAGAGGCCCCACGGCCTTCCCGGAGTGCCTCCGCGCCCGCGTGCGCCCCTCGTCGCGCTTGTGCGCGTCTCCTGCCCCGGGCGGTCGCGTCCCCTGCCCCGGGCGGTAGGGTCCCGCCCGGACCGGGGGTGCGGAAGCCGCCGGAAGCGCGGCGAGTGGGCGGAGTGATGACGGTGCTGATCGACACGGTGGCGTGGGTGCGGATCGAGGGCGGCAGGATCCTCTGCGCACGGCCCCGCGGCAAGGACGTCTTCTACATCCCGGGCGGCAAACGCGAGGGCGCCGAGACCGACCTGCAGACCCTTCTGCGGGAGATCGAGGAGGAGCTGACGGTCGGCCTGATCCGGGAGACCGTCGTCCACGCCGGGACGTACGAGGCCCCCGTGGACGACCGGCCCGACGCCGCCGTCGTACGGATGAGCTGCTATTACGGCGACTACCGCGGCACGCTCGCCGCGAGCGGCGAGATCGAGGAGATGGCGTGGTTCTCCTTCGCCGACCGGGCCCTGGTGCCGCCCGTGGACCAATTGCTCTTCGACGACCTCAGGGCGACGGGCGCCCTGACCTGACCCGGTGCGTCCGCATCTGCTCGTGTACCCCGTATGCACCAAACGTAAGGTCACGCGGTAGTAAGCAATAAATGGTGGGTATGGGCTGTTTAGTCCCCATTTGCAGGTGGGTGCGCCCGTGGTCGTCCCTGGGAAGTGATCGGCGTGATCGATACCGAAGGCGACTGCGCCGAGTGGACCTTCCCCGCGGAACCGGGTTCCGTGCGCGGCGCCCGGCACGCCGTCCGAGGTGCTCTGGGCTCGTGGGGCCTCGACGCGGCGGTGGGCGACCTGGCGGTCCTGCTCGTCAGCGAGCTGGTGACCAACTCCCTGCGGTACGCCTCCGGACCCATCGGCGTACGTCTGGTCCGTACGCACCCCGACGGGGAACTCCTGCTCGCCGACAGTCCTCCCACCGCCCCGGGACTGCTGGTGGAAGTCTCCGATCCGCTTCCGGATCCACCCACCGAACGCAGTGCGGGACCCGACGACGAAGGCGGCCGGGGACTCCAGCTCGTGGCCTGTTCCGCACGTCGCTGGGGGACCCGTCGCGGAAAGAGTGGCAAGACCGTGTGGTTCGAGCTGGCTCTCCCTGGTTAGGAGAGTGGAGGGACGCACAGCGATCACCAGAGGTCGGGCAGAACCTGGCTGAAAGGGACTGAGACCTTGCTGTGATCGTGAACGCCGTGTCGGTCGGGGCCGTAGTGCTGAATACTGCGGGCAGGACCGGTCCGGTGTGTGAGCTGGAGGGGACGGTCGCGTGAGCGAAATACCTGGGACAACGGGTGATGTCGTCGGGACCACGGGCGATGTCGTGTGGCAGAGCAGCCCGCCCGGCTCGATCTACGACTACATCAGGGTCGCCTCCTTCTCGATCGGCCCCGATGGTCTGATCGAGCAGTGGAGCAGCCGGGCCGCCGGTCTCTTCGGCATGACCTCGACCGAGGCGATCGGCCGCGACCCGGTGGAGGCCTTCATGCCCGCCGAGCTGCGCTCGGACGGCCATCGGCGGGTCGGCGAGATCCTCGACGGCAGGGAGTGGACGGGCCTCGTCCCGTTCCGGATGCCGGGCGAGGGCGGGGCGCACGGCGTCGCCGAGGTCTATGTGATGCCGAGTCTGACGGGGCAGGGGGAGCGGGCCGCGCTCTGCATCGTCGTGGACGTCCGGGCGCTGCGGCGCATCGAGACGGACCTCGCCGCGTCACAAGCCATATTCGGCCAATCTCCTTTCGGCTTCGTGCTGTTCGGTACGGACTTCGCCGTCGTCCGGGCCAACCAGCGCTTCGCCACGGTCTTCGGCGGCGCGGCCGAGGACCACCGGGGCCGCACGGTGGAGGACTATCTGCCGCGCGCCGAGGCCGACCGGCTGTCCGCCACCCTGAAACGGGTCCTGGAGACCGGGGAGTCCGTCACCGACCTCCAGCTCGTCGGCACCGCCCCCGGCGGCACCGAGCGCCGCCACTGGTCCATGAACCTCTACCGGGTGCACAGCGGGGCCGGCCGTCCCGTCGGCGTCGCGGGCCTCGCCACCGACGTCACCCGCCGGCACATCGCCGCCCGCGAGGCGGCCAGCGCCCGCCGCAACCTCGCCCTCCTCAACGAGGCCAGCGCCCGCATCGGCAATTCCCTGGACCTGGAGACCACCGCCCGCGAGCTTCTCGACGTGGCCGTCCCCGGCTTCTGCGACCTCGCCACCGTCGACCTCTACCAGGGGCTGCTCACCGGCGAGGAGGCCGCTCCCGGCAGTTGGGCGCCCGCGCACCGCGAGTCCGCCGGAGGCTCGGCGGAACTGCGCCGGGTGGCCCACGCCAGCGCGGTCGCCGACGCCCTGCCCACCGCCGTCGCGGGCAACGGGGCGCCGGGCCCGGACGACCTGCCGCCCGCGCTCGGCTCCGTCCACCGCTTCCCCTTCGGCTCGCCCTGCGCCGTCGCCCTGCGCTCCGGCCACGTCGAGGACGTCCCCGGCGACGAGATGGGCTTCGTGCAGTCGACGCTCGCCGTGCCGATGGTCGCGCACGACACCGTCGTCGGCCTCGTCCAGTTCTCCCGTACGAAGGGCAGCGAGCCGTTCGGCGAGCGCGACCGGGCGCTCGCCACCGAACTGGCCGCCCGCGCCGCCGTCTGCATCGACAACGCCCGCCTCTACCGCCGCGAGCACGAACGCGCCCTGATCCTCCAGCGCAGCCTGCTGCCCCCCGGCGACCCCGAGGCCGCCGGTCTCGACATCGCCTGCCGTTACCTCCCCGGCAACACCGCCACCGAGGTCGGCGGCGACTGGTTCGACGTGATCGAGCTGCCCGGCCACCGCACCGCCCTCGTCGTCGGCGACGTCATGGGGCGCGGCCTGCGCGCCGCCGTCGCCATGGGCGAACTGCGCACCGCCGTAAGGACCCTGGCCCTCCTCGACCTGGAGCCCGCCGAGGTGCTCTCCGCCCTCGACGAGGTCGCCCGCGGCCTCGGCTCCCCGGGCGGCGGCGAGCGCAGCGAGGGCCTCGGCGGCAGCGGGGGAGCGCAGTGGCCCTCCCGCGCCGCGCAGAAGTCCCGCGAGGCCGACCTCTCCGAGGTGTATCTCGCGACCTGCGTGTACGCGGTCTACGACCCGGTCACCCGGCGATGTACGTTCGCCAACGCCGGGCACCTCCCCCCGGCCGTCGTCGAGCCCGGCCGGCCCGCCCGGCTCATCGACGTCCCCCCGGGCATGCCGCTGGGCGTCGGCGGCGAGCCGTTCGAGGAGGTCGAGGTCGAGCTCGCCGAGAACGCCCTGCTCACCCTGTACACCGACGGCCTGGTCGAGTCCCGGGACCAGCCGCTGGACGAGGGCCTGGAGGCGCTGCGGGCCGTGCTCACCGGTCCGCAGATGGAGCTGGAGGACGCCTGCGACCACGTCCTGAGCACCCTCGACACCCGGCACGGCGAGGACGACATCGCCCTGCTGATGGCCCGGATCCAAGGGCTCCCCGCCGAGGCGGTGGGGGACTGGACGCTGCCGCGCGAACCCCGCTCGGTGGGGCGCGCCCGTGAGCTGGCCCGCTCCCAGCTGGTCGCCTGGGACCTCGACGACCTGGTCGACACCACCGAACTCCTCGTCAGCGAACTGGTCACCAACGCCCTGCGCTACGGCGAGGGCGAGATCCGGCTCCGGCTGCTGCGCGACCGCACCCTGGTCTGCGAGGTGTGGGACGCCGGACTCGTCCAGCCGCGCCGCCGCCGCGCCCGCGACACCGACGAGGGCGGGCGCGGACTCCAGCTGGTCGGCCTGCTCAGCGCCGCCTGGGGCTCGCGCCGCACCCCGCGCGGCAAGACCGTCTGGTTCGAACTGGCCCTGCCGGACGGGGCCCCGGCCGCCGAACTCTCCGTGGAGCAGCTCCTGAGCATGTACTGAACCCCGCCCGGCACACCGGGCGTTACGCGCCCGTCTTCAGGGCCGCCAGCCGGGCCTCGACCTCCGCGCTGGCGCCCAGACTGTCCAACTGCTCGAACTGGGCGTCCAGCGAGGAGGCCGCCAGCTCCTGCTTGCCCAGCGCCTTCGCCTCCTCGCGCCGCACCTTGTCCTCGAAGCGGCTCAGCTCGCTCGTGGGGTCGAGCACGTCGATGTTCTTCACCGCGTCCATCATCTGGTTCTGCGCCTGCGCGGACTTGGCGCGCGCCACCAGCTCGTCGCGCTTGGCCTTCAGCTCGGAGAGCTTGACCTTCATCTGGTCCAGCCCCGTCTTCAGCTTGTCCACCACCTCGGACTGCGAGGCGATCGTCGGCTCGGCCGTCCTCGCCTCCTGCTCCGACTGGAGCTGACGGCCCAGCGCCACCTTGGCCAGGTTGTCGAACTTATCGGCCTCCGCCACCGACCCGGCCCCGCGCAGCTCGTCCGCCTTCCGGCTGGCCGCCAGCGCCTTGCCGCCCCACTCGGCCGCCGCCTCGACGTCCTCCTTGTGGTCCTGCTCCATCAGCCGGAGGTTGCCGATGGTGGACGCGACGGCCTGCTCGGCCTCCGCGATGTTGTTCGTGTAGTCCCGGATCAGCTGGTCCAGCATCTTCTGCGGATCCTCGGCCTGGTCGAGGAGGGCGTTGATGTTGGCCTTCGCGAGCTGGGTGACGCGGCCGAGGATGGTCTGCTTGGTCATGTGGTCGCTCCTTGGAGTCGAGATCGCTGGTACGGGAGAGGAGATACGGGAGAGGAGATACGGGAGAGCGGATGAGATCCGGTCGTTCAGAAGCGGCCGCCACCGCCCCGGCGTCCCCGGGTCCCGCCCCCGCCGAAACTGCCCGGACTGCCGCCGAAGCCACCGGACCGGCCGCCCCCGCCGAAGCCGCCGCCCATGCCCCCGCCCCGGCCGCCGCCTCCGCCGAACAGCCCGCCGAGGATGATGCCGCCGAGCACCGCCCCGCCCATGCCGCCGCCCCCGCCCCGCATCCCGCCGGGCCCCTGCATGCCGCCGAAGCCCCGGACGTCCTGCTCCGCCAGGCTCATCGCCTGCCGGGCCAGCGCGTCCGCCTGCTGCGCTTCGGCCAGCGCCCCCTGCGCGTCCGTGCCCGACAGCTCCCGGGCCCGCTCCCACCGCCGCTGCGCCTCCGCGAGCCGGGTGCGGGCCTGGCTGCCGACCGCACCCCGGTTGGTCGTGATGTAGTCGGCCGCCGCCCCGATCGCGGACCGGGCGGTGAGCATCGCCTGATCGAGGAGCGAGCGGGCCTTGGCGTCGCCGCGCTCCTGCTCGCGCGCGCCGGCCAGCGCCTCGTCCAGGGCCGCGTCCGCCTCCTCCACCCGGCGCAGCGCGTCGATCGGGTCGTACGGTCCCGCCGCCATCGCGCCCCGGACATCGGCGAGTACGGTCTCGGCGCGGGCGATCCGGCCGCGCAGATCGGCGGTCGACGCGCCCTCGGCGGTCCCTTCGAGCAGCCCGCCCGCGTCCGCGAGGTCGGCCTCCGTCTCGGTCAGCGCGGCGGGCAGCTTCTGTGCGGCCTCGCCCAGCTCCGCCGCCCGCCGGTCCACCGAGTCCAGCAGCGTGCCCGCCTGGCCCACCGCGCCCTCGGCGGCCCGGATGTACACCGCGGCCCGGGAGTTCTCGTCGCCCTCGACCGCCGTACGGGCCTGCTCCACGGCCGAGGCCGCGAAGACGAGCCGGTCCTCGGCCTGTTCGACGTCGGCGGCCACGGGTGCGGCGGCGCCCTCCCCGTACCGCTCGCGCAGCCCGGCGACGCCCGACTCGGCCGCCGCGACCCGCCCGGCGAGGCCGCGGTGTGTGGCGTCCACGGTGGCCAGGGCCTCCGGGGCGGTACGTTCCAGGGCGCGCAGCCGGTCGAAGTCCTCCGAGACGGTGTCCAGACCCTCGTCGGCGGTCGCGCACCGCCGCAGGATCTCCTCCAGCATCCGGCGGCGGGTCGCGTCGTCCTCCGGGAAGGCGTCGTCGAGCTGCTGGCGCAACCGGAACGACTGCGTCAGCTCGTCCTTCGCCCGCGCGACCGCCTCGGTGAAGGGCTTCGCCGCCTCCTCGCCGAACTGGGCGGTGGCGAAGCCGAGTTCCTCCTCGCTGGTGCGCACCGCGTCATCGGTGTCCACCAGCACCTGCTTGGCCCGCGCGTCCAGCTCCGGCAGCGGCGTCGGCTCCGGCGCACCGCCCGCCCCCGCGCCCCGTCCCCAGCCGGTCGCCGCCGGGGTGGTGCGGGTCGCCGTGCGCCGTCTGCGCCGGGCGTACGCGTAGACGCCGACCGCGCCGGCGCCCGCGACGACGGCCACCGGCAGGATGAAGTCGCGGGCGCCGGTCGAGCCGGAGTCGCCCGTTCCGGGGTCGGCGGGGCCGGGGGTGATGGCGGGGGCGGTCACCGGGCGTCCGGCCAGCACGGAGGCGTAGCCGTCGGCCGCGCCGATCGCGGCCCCCGCCCAGTCGTTCTCCCGCAGCGCGGGTTCGATCGCGGTGCCCGACACATCCCGCAGCTGCTCGTCGGTGAGCGGGGAGCCGGCGTCGACGGAGTAGGCGTACTGCCGGTCGTGGGTGGCGACGGAGAGCAGCACGTCGTCCTGGCCCAGACCGTTGCGGTTGGCGGTCTCGTCGCTCCAGGTCTGTCCGGACCGGCCGGAGAAGTCGCGTACGTACACGACGAAGAGCTGGATGCGCTCGTTGTCGTACAGCCGGTCGAGGGCGTCCTCCACCTGCCCCGCCCGGTCGCCCAGGGCCCCCACCCGGTCGGTGATCTGCCCGTCCCGGGACAGCTCGACGGGGTCGTCGGCGCGGGCGGTCGTGGCGGCGGGGAGCACCAGCCAGCACACGGCGGACAGCACGGCGAGGAGGCCGGTGAGCGGTCGAGGAGATGTCACCTTTGCGAGGCTATGTGCGCTTTTTCGCCCCCGCGACCCGGCGGTCCGCCGACCCGCGTCGGCTGTTCGCATGAATGGGCGCGGGAAAGAGACGCCCCCGCGCGTGTGCGGAGGGACGGAGGCCGCCGCCCGTCGTCAGATGGGGCGGACGTGGTGCGTTCCGGGCCCGGTGCCGGAGGCCCACGGTGCCGCGCCGGTGAGGCCCGGCACCCGCGAGGCCCGAAGTCCGGAGGTGGCGAGTGAGTGGCCTTCAGCTGTCGGTCGTCGTGCCGTGTTTCGACGAGGCCGAGGTGATCGAGGCCTTCCACGCCGCTCTGGTCGGCGTCCTGGACCCCCTCGGCGACAGCTTCGAGATCTGTTACGTGGACGACGGCAGCCGGGACCGCACCCGCGTCCTGCTGAGCGGCCTCGCCGCCCGCGACCCGCGGGTCCACTACACCGCCTTCAGCCGCAACTTCGGCAAGGAGGCCGCCATGCTCGCCGGCCTCCGCATGTCGCGCGGCGCGGCCGTGGTGATCATGGACGCCGACCTCCAGCACCCGCCCGAGCTGATCCCCCGCATGCTGGAGCTGCACCGCCACGGCTACGACCAGGTCATCCCGCGCCGCGACCGCACGGGCGAGGGCATGCTCCGCAGTACCCTCAGCCACACCTACTACGCGCTCGTCCGCCGCTGCATGGACGTGGAGCTCATCGACGGGTCGGGGGACTTCCGGCTGCTGTCGCGGCGGGCCGTGGAGAGCGTCCTGTCCCTCCCCGAGAGCAACCGCTTCTCCAAGGGGATCTTCTCCTGGATCGGCTTCGACACGGTCACCTTCCGCTACCGCAACAGCGAGCGGGTGGCGGGCCGGTCCAAGTGGGGCAGCAAACGGCTGCTGAACTACGGCATCGACGGACTGCTCTCCTTCAACAACCGGCCGCTGCGCCTCGCGATCTACGCCGGCTTCTGGGTCTTCGTCTCGGCCCTGGCCTACGCCCTGTGGACCGTCACGCGAGTCGTCCTGCACGGCGTCGACACCCCCGGTTACGCCACCCTGCTCACCGCCGTCGTCGCGCTCAGCGGCATCCAGCTGGTGACGCTCGGGGTCATCGGGGAGTACGTGGGCCGCATCTACCACGAGGCGAAACACCGCCCGCCCTACGTGGTGCGGGAGACCGACGCGACCTGCCGCACGCTGCCGGACGGCCCGCCACCGCGCCCGCGGCTCACCGGAGGCGGAGCCCCGGCCGAACGCACCGCCACCGCAACGGTCACCGCCCCGGCCCCCGCGACCACCGCCCCCGGCCGGTCCCGTACCGTCCGCCAGTTCGGCAGTTTCGTCCTCATCGGCTGTGTGAACACCGCCGTCTACCTCGGGATCTACGCCTCGCTGAACCGCTGGATCCCGTACCTGACCGCGCATGTCATCGGCTACGCGGTCAGCATCGGGTGCTCGTTCCTGCTCAACTCCTACGTCACCTGCCGGACGCGGCCGACCTGGCACGCGTTCGTCCGCTATCCCCTCTCCAGCCTGGTCAACCTGCTGGCGTCCGGTGCGCTGCTCTACGGCGCGGTCAGCGGCCTCGGGATGGACAAGAACCTCGCGGCGCTGGCGGCCGGCGTCCTCGTCACGCCCGTCTCGTTCCTGCTGGCGCGGTGGGCGATCACCTCGGGCCAGACCAGGGCCACCGCCGCCGCACCCGTACCGGGGACCCTGGACCGTGCCGCACCGCTGCCCGACGGTCCGGCGCCCGCACCGCTGCCCACCCGCTCACCCCAGGACCGGTGAGGGCCGCGATGCCCGACGACGTTCCCGTCACCGCCGCTCCCGGGAGCCCGCGGAGCGAGGAAGCGCCGGACCGGGCGGCCGGACGGCAACGCTCGGACCGCCCGTGGACCGCCCTCTGGGTGACCGCCCTCGCGGTCCCGCCCCTCGCCCTGCTCGCCGCCGCGTCCTGGCTCGGGCGGTGGGTGAGACCCGGCGCGGACGACTGGTGCTTCCTGCCCGCCGTACGGGACGACGGCGTCACCGGCCTCGTCGGGACGTTCTACTTCGACGACAACGGGCGGGTCGCCAACGCGCTCCTGGTCGGCGCGTACGCGAAGTTCCAGGTCGCGGGACACCAGTGGTTCCCCCTGGTCAGCGGGGTCCTGGTGGTCGCGGTCCTCTGGACGGTGGCCGTCCTGGCGCTGCGCCGGGCCGGCCTGCGCACCCCGCGCGGCCTGCCGCTGCTGCTCGCGGCCATGACCACCGCGCTCTTCCTGTTCGCCACGCCGAACACGTACAAGACGTTCTACTGGCCCGCCGCGTCCGTCTCGCACACGCTGCCGCCCGTCCTGGCCTGCGCCGCCCTGATCCCGCTCCTGCTCGCCCGCTCGCGCCGGGGCCGGATCCTCGCGCTCGTCGTCGCGGTGTGCGCGGGGGCCTTCCTCGCCACGCTGTCCGAGGAGACGGCGATCGTCGTGGTGACGGTGCTGTCGGCCACGCTCCTCCTGTCCGGCCGGGTCGTCCCCGCGCCCGAGCGGGGGTTCGTCCGCCGGTGGTGCGCGGCGGGCATCGCCGGGACGGTGGCCGGGGCCGTCGTCCTGATGACCTCACCCGGCTCGCTGCACCGCAGGGAGCGGTACGGCGCGGAGACCACGTCCCTGCTCTCCTCCGACTCCCTCGCCGCGTCGCTGCGCGCGTTCGCCGAGATCACCGTCACCGTGGTCACCACCTGGCAGTACACCGGCGCGGTCGCGGCGGGCGTCCTGCTCGGGCTGCTGTGCCGGCGGGCGGACGGGACGACGCCCCGCCCGCCCGCACACGGGCCGCGGCTCGCCACCGCCGGGGGGCTCGTGCTCCTCGTCGCCGGCTACCTCTGCACGGTCATCGCGTACCCGGTGTTCGGCGACCGGGTGAGCGAAGCGAGCGCCAACCGGCTGTGGAACGACTACCTCCTGCTGTACGTGATCCTCCTCGTCGGCGCGGGCGCGCTGCTGGGCCTGGCCGTCCGCCGGTACGCCCGCCGCACCGCCCCGGCGAAGGCCGTGTGCGCCGCGCTCTGCGTCCTGGTCTGCGTGGGCCCGGCCGTGGCCCTGAGCGACCTGGGCACCGCGATGCGGGACCGGGCCGAGAAGTGGGACGCCCAGGACCTGCGGCTGCGCGAGGGGGCGGCGGCCGGCGAACGTGTCCTGCCGTACGAGCGCCTGGTGATCAGCCAGATGCTGGAGCCGTTCAGCCAGGGCGGCCGCCGGTACTGGCCGGGCGGCTGCGTCGCCGACCTCTACGGCCTCGACCGGGTCACGGACGGGGCCAGGGGACGCTGAGGTCCCGGCCCTCCGTCCCTGTGGATCGTTCACGCACGAGGTGTCACACGGCCGGGCGGTGGACGCGCGGGAGTCCCAGGTCCGGCAGGTCGAGGTGGAATCCGTGCCCGCGGCCGCCTCGGCGTGCGCGCGATCGTCCATGGCGTCGGGGAAACGGCGTTGCCAGACCGGGCGGGTGAACTCCCAGCCGCTCCGGGTCGGGCCGATGTTGACGGAACGGTTCCCGGGAAGCGACGCTCGCCCCACCAGGACATCAGGGAATGAGGTGGAGCATGGAGGCAGGCGGAGTGGAACTCGCTTTCGGGCAGAAGGTGTTGGAGGCCCAGCCCTTCAGCGTCTATCTGGGGGCCAGGCTCACCGCCTTCGGCGACGGGGCGGCGGTCCTGGAGCTGGACGTACGCGACGAGCTGCGCCAGCAGAACGGCTTCGTGCACGGAGGCGTGCTCAGCTACGCGGCCGACAACGCCCTCACCTTCGCGGCGGGCGCGGCCGTCGGCCCGTCCGTGCTGACCGCCGGCTTCACCATCGACTATCTGCGCCCGGCCCGGGGCGAGGTGCTGCGCGCGCGGGCCCAGGTGGTCCGCCCCGGCCGGACCCGGGTCGTCTGCCGGTGCGATCTGCTGATGGTGGACGCGGCGGGGGAGGAGACCCTCTGCGCGGTGGCCCAGGGCACGATCGCCGTCGCCGGAGACCCCGGACGCTGACCGCTGCTGCCGCTCAGGGACGGCCTCGGGGGCGACCTCGGGGGTGACCTCCGGGGGTGTCCGACCAGAGGTGTATGTCCCTATGTTCCTTGGTCTGACGTTTTCGCTTGATACGTGCAAGAACATGGAGGAAAGGAAACTTCTTCGGCTCTGAACAGGAGAGAACATGCGTGGCGTTCTGATAGGTGCGGTGGTCGCGGTGGCAGTACTCGGCGTGGCGGGCGCGGTGGCCGTGCCCGAGGCCAAGCAGTGGTACGACGGACGCCACGAGCAGACGTCCTCCTACGCCACGGGCAAGGACGCGAAGGCGGAACGCGAGTCCGTTCCCCGCTGGCTGCCGGACGACGCCACGTCGGTGGAGTACGCCATGCGGACGACCGGGGGCGAGCGCCTGCTCAAGGCCACCCTCGCCGACGACCGGCTGCCCGCGTCGTGCGAGCCGCTCGACGGCAAGAAGGCCCCGGACCCCGAGATCAGCGCCTCCTGGTTCCCCTCCGGCACGGAGAATGGCGCGAAGGGCCGCTGCGGCTCCTACTACGTGGCGCTGGCGGACCACACGCTGTACGCCTGGCAGACGGACCGGGACTGGGTCGAGGAGAACCGCCGGTCCGCGCAGTAGGGCATGGTCGCCCTTCGGGGCTCGTACAGGCTCCCGCTCCCTACCGTGCCGCGCATCGCGCGGCCGACGCACCCGAGGTTCTCGATGCTCGCATTCGTTCCGACGGCAGGCTTTCTGCTCTGGTTCTGCTGGGGCGTGCGGCAGGACAGGCGCCAGTTCCGCAACGCGGTCCTGCTCGGCCTGACCGTGCTGAGCCTGTCGTTCGCTCTGCTGACCAAGGTGGACCGGCTGCCGGCCAACCTGGCCGTGGTCGTGTATTCCCTGGTCTTCCTCGTCCCCGTCCTCGCGACCGTGGTGCTCGGCGGCTTCCTCGTCGTCAACGGCCTCACCATGATCCGCAAGGAAGGGCGCAGCCCCGCCAACCTCCTGTCGGGTCTCGCGGGTCTGGCGATCTTCGCCGTCCTGGCGCTCGTGGCCACCGCCGACTACTTCGGCGGCTCGAACGCGTACCGGTCCTTCATCCTGGCCGTCGTGCTGATCACCGGCTATGTCTCCTTCCTCTTCCTCTGCTTCCTCGCCTACGCCTTCCTGTACGGCCGCATCCGCGTGCGCGGGGACGTGGACTACGTGGTGATGCTCGGCTCGGGCCTCATCGGCGGCGAACGGGTGCCCCCGCTGCTCGCCTCGCGTCTGCGGGCCGGCCTGCGCATTCACCAGCAGCAGGTGGCGCGGGGCGGCGCGGCCCCCGTGCTGCTGGTCTCCGGCGGGCAGGGGCCGGACGAGAAGGTCCCGGAGGCTCGGGCGATGGGTCGCTGGCTGGTGGGCGAAGGCGCGGACCCGGCCCTCGTACGCGAAGAGGCGCGGTCCCGCACGACGGCCGAGAACCTGCGCTTCAGCCGGCGGATGATGGAGGCGTCCGACGCGGGTGACGTCTGCGTCGTGGTGACCAACAACTTCCACGCGTTCCGCGCGGCGATGACCGCCCGCCGGGAGGGGGTACGCGGCCAGGTGGTCGGTTCCCCCACCGCCGCGTACTTCTGGCCGAGCGCCACCCTGCGGGAGTTCGTCGCCGTCTTCTGGGAACACCGCCTCGTCAACGCGGCCCTGTGCGTGCTGCTGGCGGCGCTGGCGGTGGCCGTGGGGATGGGCGGGTAGGGGGCGGCCCGGCGGACCGGTGCGCGGCGCACCGGCGAGGGGCCTCTCCCGCGCGGCTCGGGCCCGTCGGCCGGAGAAGCGGGAGAGGCCCCTCGGGTCTCATATGCCGCAGCTGGGCGCGGACCAGAAGCGGCCGCTGCCCCCGGCGACGTGGGTGTGGTCGTTGTGGCCCGGGTAGCCCGGGCCGAGGATCTCGGTGAAGCCGTGGTTGCGCGCGGCCTGGGCGAGGGCGCAGAAGCCCTGGGGCCCGGCGCCGAGGTCGGCCGCGTGCCCGTACATGTGGCGGCTGTTGGCGGCGCCGCCGACCGCGCTGTTGCAGGACACGCTGCGGAAGCCGCCGTTGACGGTGATGGGCCGGTCTCCCATCGCGTGCCGCATGGCCTGGAGCTTCCACATGGTCACCAGGGCGTTGGCGCGTGCGGTGGCGGCGTTGACCTTGCCCCCGGACCAGTCGGAGTTGCAGCGGTTCAGCTCGGCGTAGGTGAAGTTGACCGGGGTGCAGTCGTTGTCCTGCAGTTGGTAGATCTTGTTGAACGTCTGGGCTCCGGCGATGCCGTCGGCGGCCAGTCCGTACGCGGCCTGGAAGCGCTGCACGGCCGCCTTCGTGGCCGGGCCGAACGCTCCGTCGATGGCGATCTGGTTGCCGGTGCCCGGATAGCCGGCGACCCGGATCTGGAGCTGACGCACCGCTTCACCGCTGGAACCCTCCTGGAGCGTGCCGCTCCAGGTGTAACAGGCGTCGGCCGTACCGACGTTGCCGGACGGTACGGAATCGGGGGCCGGGGGCGGCGTCGCGGAGGCGGTGGCGGTACCGCCGAACGCGAGGGCCGCGCCCGCGAGGGCCGAGAGGAGGAATCCGATGGAGCGTGATCGCATGGGCTTGCACCTCATAGTCGTCAGGCTGTCCCTTGGGGACTCAGAGCCTCCGGCGCGGGCTCCATGGGTGTCAAGGTCATGTCAACATGCTGCCAAGTGGCGCGATCGTGAATGACCTGGCGGCGCTTGTCAGCAGCGCCCGCCGTCAGGGTCAGGGCATCCTCTGCTGGGTTGCGCAGGGGGTAAGCGTCGGTCCAGTGGCGGCGGCAGTCCTCGGGCAGCGGGACGCCCCACCGCGCGGGGCACGGTGGGGCGGGGCTGGAGCTGCGGCGTCGGGTCAGACGGTGTCGAAGTCTCCGGCCCGGACGCCCGCAACGAACGCGGCGAACGCGGTGGCCGGGACGCTGAGGGCCGGGCCGCCCGGGTTCTTCGAGTCGCGTACGGGGACGATGCCGGTGGTGGTCGCGGTGCGCGGGGCCCACTCGACGCAGGTGCCGCCGTTGTCGCTGTAGGAGGACTTGACCCACTGCGGGGTCGTGGATTCGGTCGTCACGGGGTGCCCTTTCGATGCTGGTGGATCATGTCCACGGTATCTGTCTGCGACAGAGACACGGCCTGCAACTGATGGTAGGACCTCACCATCGGGATGACCGAGCTGAGTTCACGGTCGAGATGGCCCTGCGTCTCGGACTCGACGTAGGAGACCGCGGACCGGTCCTGGAGCGTCAGCAGGTTCACCGCCCGATTGAAGGGCCGCTGCTCACCGACGCTGAACGGGGCGATCTGCAGCATGGTGTGGGACTGCGTGGCGAAGTCGACCAGATACTGCAACTGCGCGTCCATCACGGCAGGGCTGCCGATCGGTCGGCGGATGCAGCTCTCGTCCAGCACCGCGATCAGCATCGGCGGCACGGTGCGTAACAGCGCGCCTTGGCGTTCCATGAGTAACGAGACGCGCTGATCGGCCTGTTCGGGGGTGATGACGCCCCGGTCGACCGCCCCGCGCGCCAGCGCCTCCGCGTACTCCCGGGTCTGCAACAGCCCCGGGATGACGCCCACCTCGAACAGCCGGATCTCCGCCGCCCGGCCCTCCAGCGCCACGTACTCCGGGAAGCCCTGCAACAGCACCCCGTGCTTGATCTTGCGCCACTCGCGCTCGAACGAATCAGCGGTTCCCGTATAGCTCATCGCCACGTCAACGGCGATCGAGAACTTGCGAGTTGGGGACTTGTGGCACAATTCCACGCCGGAAACGTGCCGCCCCGTGTAACCGATGTGCGCGCCGAGATCGTCCTGCTTCCAGCCCCGCGCTTCGCGCTCCCTACGGAGACGTGCTCCGTAGGCAGCCTCCGGGCCCCCGTCAGGGTTCACTTCTTTGCGGTTGACCAACGTATCCCCCAGATCCGAAACGTTGAAGACGTATCCACGCTAGGCCACTCTGAGTCGCCCCGGTAGTCGTACGGCTACAGAGAGGAGCGAACGGTGTACGGCGAGAACGTCAGCCCGAATACGGAGCGGCCCCCACATGCCCCGGCCCCCGGGACCCTGCTCGCGGACACCAGTCGCGGTGACCGCGTGGGGGAGTTCCAGGGCGTCGCCGGCCCGTACTGGTCCCTCCGGCCGGTCGGCGGCGGGCGCGAGTGGGAAGTCGAACCCCGTTACGTACGGCCCGCGTTGCTCATGGAGCAGCTTCGGGCCCGTACCGCACGGCTCAACGCGCGCAGCCGGGGAGAAGTGCTGTGAGGGCGGCCGCGCCGGTCGGCGGCGGGCGGGAGTGCGTCGCGTGAGGAATCTGGATTACGTCGCGGCCGTCACGGCCAAGGTCGGCGGCGAGGCCCTCCGGCTCGGCGGAGTCGCTCTGCCGAACCGCCGGCTCGTACTCCGTTGGCTTCGGCGGCAGGCCCTGCGGCTGGCGGATGCGCACGGGCACAGCCTGCCCCCGCCCGCCCCGTGGCTCGGGGCCAGAGACATCCGGCCGGTCACCTTCCACGGCTCCGACGCCCCCGAAGCGCTCCGGGCGTGGGCCGGCGACCACGGCAGCCAGGACCACGCCCTGAGCGCGCTGGAATCCGGGCTTCCCGCCCTGCTCACCGTGGTCGACCCCTTCGTGGGGCTGCGCGTCACCCTCGGCGCGTGGCCCGTGGATCTGTGGGGGTGGACGGCGGCAGCCTCGGCGAGCCACCCGTCCCCGCCCCGTACGGAAGGGGCCTGACCGCGTGCTGCAATGCACCGCCGTGACCCAAGTCCCTTACCCCGAAGCGTTGCTGGCGCTCGCGACGATGGAGGGCGGGCCCGCGCATCCGCCCGATGTCGTGGCGGCGGAGGACTTCGTCCTGTGCGAGCTGGGTGGCCACGACGATACGGCCGAGCACGCCGCGCACCTGTGGACGGCGGACACCCCGGACGACCAGGACCTGTGGTTCCTCTGGTCGGGGACCGGGGCCCACCGCGTCCACCGGCTCGACACGCTGCGCCTGTGCCCCGCCGTGCTCCGCGAGCTGGCGACCCGCACGGTCACCACGTGTGCGTTCTTCGACCACCACCCCGGCCCGCACTCCTTCTCCGTGACCGACCCGCTCGGCGACCTCATCGCCGCACACGTCCACAGCGAAGTCCAGCGGCTCGTGACCGAGGACGACGCGCCCGACACCGACGCCCCCGACACCGACGCGCCCTGACGGCGACCGGAGGTCCTGCCCCTCATGAACCCCTGCGCCCCCTGCGCCCCCTGCACGGCCGTGGCCCTGCTGCCGCCCCCGGAATTCGTGGTCCGACTGGCAGGCCCCGGGGCGCCGCCGGAAGCCGGACATGTGCTCTGCGAACTCGGTGAGGATCACGACGGATTACACACCGCGCTGCTCTGGGACGAGGACGTCAACAAGGAGGCGGTCTGGGTTCGTTGGAACGGTTGCGGTGCGGCCGGGCTCGTTGCGCTGCCGTGGTGCGGTGTGCCCGACGCCCGGGGCGAGGACGCGTGCGGGCTGTTCGCCGGTCACCCCTCCGCGCACGACTGGAACGTCATGGATCCCACCCTCGCGGCGGTGGACGCGGTTCTCGCGGCGGAGCACCCGCGTCTCTTCCCCCAGGAGGGAGGGCAGGACCCCCTGTAGGACGTGTCGGCCGGTCGTGCGACTGCTCCGCGCCGGACGCGTCAAGGTGTGCGTGGGTGCCCGACGGACGACCTGGCGGCCTGCTCGATCTTCGCGCGGTAGGCCGCGCGGGCTTCCTGGTCGATCGGCTTCTCGTGTTCGGGGCGCAGCCCGGTCCGGCCGTCGATGCCCTCGCGCAGGATGTCGGCGTGCCCGGTATGCCGGATGGACTCGCCGAGGACATGGACCAGGACGGCGAACAGGTTCGTGTGGGTAAAAGGCTCCGGCCACCACGGCACGTGGCCGGGGGCGTCGAGGGGAAGCGCGTCGATCGTCGCGTCCGAGTGTTCCCACGTGCGCCGGTAGAACTCGATGATCTGCTCGCGGGTCTCGTCCTCGGCCGCCCACTGATCGCTGCCGTCGGAGTCCTGCCACCGGGGCAGCGGTTCCGGGGAAGGGCGGTCGAAGACCTCGCCGAAGTACCTGGCCTCGACGTTGGCCACGTGTTTGACCAGGCCGAGGAGGTTGGTCCCGGTCGCGGTCAAAGGCCGGCGGGCGTCGTAATCGGACAAGCCGTCGAGTTTCCAGACCAGCGCCTCGCGGTCCCGCCGCAGTCTGCCGTGCAGGTTGTCCTTCGCGAATTCATCGATCATGAGGCATGAGCCTTTCATGGGGTGCAGGGTTGGGGTAGCGGTGGTGGGGGTGAGGCTGGGGGGTGGGGTGCCAGGTGAGCATCCAGCCGGCGGTGAGCGCCACCGCGCCGCCTGCCAGGGCGATGGCGCCGCCTGTTCCGATGGCTGCGGCCACCGCGCCCAAGCAGACCGGTCCGACGCCCTGCAGCGTCATGCTGCCGGAGCCGAGCAGGCCGAACGCCTGGCCCCGGCCGTCCTGCGGCAGGGCGTCCAGGAACGGGCGTTGCAGGCCGAGACCGTAGGCGTATCCGAGGCCGCTGAGGAGGAGCAGACCGGACGAGACGCCCACCCCGGGCTCGGCAGCGAAGCCGAGCAGAGGCAGCCCCGCCAGCGCGACCAGCGGAACTACCAGTCGCTCCCGGGTGCGTGGCCGGAGCAGCCGACCCACCAGCAGGTCACCGACCAGCATGCCGACCGGAAGACAACCCATCAGCACCGCGTACCAGCCGGGCGCGAATCGGCGTTCTCCCGCGTAGGCGACGATGAGGCCTTCCGCGCCCGCTACGAGCGCGACGGGCAGCCACTGGGCCAGCATCAGTCGTCGTACCGTGCGTCCGCGCAGCAGCAGGCCCGCACCCTCCAGGCTTGCCCGGACGGCCCCGCCGTCGCCCCCCGCGCTGCCGGGTGCGCCGCCGAACTCCCCCGCCCGCAGCCGGGGGAGCCGGATACGGACAGCGAGAGCGCAGCCGAGGTAGAGGACGGCACTGACCGCGAGCGCCCGGCGTGGGCCGAGCGCCGCTACGGCCGCGCCTCCCAGCGCCAGACCGAACAATTGCGCGCCGGCGCCGGCGATGTTGTTCAGCGAACGGCCCAGTACATAGGCGTCGCCCTTCAGCGACTGAGCGACCAGCCGACTCGACGCGCCGTGGAACAGCGGGGTGGCGAGAGAGACCAGCGCCACGACACCGAGACTCGCCGCGACCGGCATCCGCACCAGGGCGAGCAGCAGGGCGGTGGCGCACGTCAAGGCGTAGCCGCCGGTGATGAGCGCGCGGGGCGGCAGCCGGTCGGCCAGTGAGCCCAGCAACAGCGAACCGAACAGCTGCGGAATGAAGCCGATGCCGAAGGCCACCGCGCTCAGCAGCGCGGAGCCGGTGGACGAGAAGACCAGTACCGAGAACGTGGTGATCCGCAGCGCGTCCGCGGTGATCGCGACGGCGCGTGTGGAGAAGAGCAGCCGGAATCGCGGCTCGGCGAGCACCTCCCGGTAGGTGGCACGGTGGTCGCCCTGCGCGGGCCCGGCGGTTGGGGTCATGACGCGGAGCCTCGCCGCGCGCTCACCTCACCCACCAATGATTCGTCGCTGGACGAATCCGAACAGGCGTCCCGCGCTAGCATGCCTGCGTGCTGCGCTTCGAAGTCTCCGTCGAGGATCTGCTGCGCAGCCGCTTCGCGCTGTCGCCCGCGATGGACCTGTGCTTCCTGCTGGGCTCGCTCACCGGCCGGGACAGGCCGCTGCCACGAGCCTGGGCCACCCGGCTCCTGCCGGCGTTCGAACGGCTTCGCCGCGAGACCGAACTGAACGCCGTCCTCGCCCTGTTCACCCCGCAGGGCGGACCGAACTTCATCGCCCCGCCGCCCCGCGGCCTCAACCAGACCTGGGCGGACGACCTGGCCAGGATCCGGGCCACACCGCTGGAAGCGGCCCGCCACGAATGCGCCACCACCGCGACCGGCCCGTCCGCCCGTGATCCCCGCGTACGCGCGGTGCTGGACTCGACGGACGCCGTCTCCAGGATCGCCGAGGCGATGGACCGGGCGTGGCGCGAACTGCTCGCCGCGGACTGGCCGCAACTGCGCGCGATCTGTGAGCGCGACGTCGTGCACCGGGTGGGAGTGATCGGCGAACACGGCTGGGCCACGACCATCGAGAGCCTGCACCCGAGCATCACCTGGCACGCCGGCGGCATCGAGATCGGCCACTTCCAGCCAGTCGGAACCGTCCGCCTCGCCGGCGACGGGCTCCTGCTGATCCCTTCGGTCTTCGTCAGGAATATCGCCGCCCACACGGAAGACCCCTGGCCCCGGACCTTGATCTATCGCGCCCGCGGCACCGCGGCCCTGTGGGGCGAACAGGAGACCACCCCCCAACCGGACGCGCTGACCGCTCTGGTCGGCCGGGCCCGAGCCCGCCTGCTGCTGGCGCTGGACGCGCCGGCCAGCAACAGCCACCTCGCCCGAAGCCTCGCCATGGCACCCGGCGCGGTAGGAGACCACCTCGCCATCCTGCGAGGCGCGGGGCTGCTCGTCCGCGCCCGGTCCGGACGGTCGGTGCTCTACCGGCGCACCCCGCTCGGCGAAGCACTGGTCGCCGGTTCGGGCTGAGGGACCGGATCAGCATGCGGCACCGGCGGCCCGGGGCCGGAGCGTTTGAGGTGGTGGCGAGGCCGAGTTAGGGTCGATATCCGCCGCACCCGATCTTGACCACATCGGCCACGCGGCTCAGGGGAAGATCCATGGGTAGAAGAATGCGGGGGGAATTGACGTGTGCGCTGATTCGGGTGTGAGAACTCCGTCACGAAAAGACGAAGTGAAAGGCTTTCCCAGCTGGCTGACGTTCGTCGTTTCGGTCGCCGCCGGTTTTGTGGGCGGGGAGTTCTTCGGCTTTCCGTGGTGGCTGCGCCTGATCACGGTCGTGGCCGTCACCATCCTCATGCAGGGCGCCGGCGAGATCGTGGGCCGCACCCGCGCCATGAGAAAGGCTCGCGAAGAGCACACGGGTCACTGACCCGCGGGGGGAGTGGGGGAGTTCACTCGCACCGGCCCTCCTCGCCTTCGCGCGCGGGAACGCTGCCTCAGCGTTCCCGCGCGCTTGAATCAGACCTCTCCGTAGCGTCGGTCTCAGATCGAGAACCGCTCCTTCGCCAGCAGCGGCCGCACCCGGGTCCGGAAACCGCCCGTGCGGAACGGCCGTTGGAGCAGCCCGGGGCGCAGTTCCTGGGCGAGTGCGGCGACGATCATGCCCTGGTCCAGGGCGAGCATGAAGTCGCTGACCCGGCCCGTGGACACGTTCACCGAGTCCCGGAAGCCGAGCCCGTCCTCGTACGCGCCGAAGTCCCGCTCCAGCGCCCGCAGGTTGGCCACCGCCTCCCGGCCCGCGTACGGCAGGGCCAGGAAGGAGGCGTGCGGGGTGACGACCCCGTTGGTGAACGCGGAGGGCGGCGGCAGGGGTTCGCCGTCCGTGGTGTGCGTGCGGTCGGTGTTGGAGGCGTATCCGTCGACCGCCATGCCGAGCGCGTCGACCCCGTACTCCTGGTAGCCGTCCTCGGGGACGTTGGAGGGGGAGAAGCCCCAGTAGCCGTACCGCGCCTCCCGCAGACCGTGGTCGATCTGGCCGCGTACGTACCGCTGGTGGGTCACGCCCCAGGCGCGCGGCGACCACTCCGGCTCCGGCACGAACAGCGGCACCATCAGCGCCTCGAACATCGAGCCGCCCCAGGTGGGGATCAGCTTCCGGTCGCGGTGGGTGTAGTGGCCGTTCCAGACGCGTATGCCGTCGACCGTGACGTAACCGCCGCCAGGCTGCTGCTCCTGCTCGTGCTCCGGCAGCATCGTCCGCAGCAGGTGCCAGTAGTGGTCGCCGGGGAGCGTGCCGTCCGCGATGCCCAGGTAACTGGCCATGCGCGGCTCGGTGTTGAGCGCCCCGTAGTGGTGCGGGGTCGGCTCGTCCGTGTCCGTCCAGACGCCGCCGCGCAGTTGGCCGGGGCCCGCGACCGGGTCGGCCGGGTCGTACGGCGTGTAGAAGTACGACCAGTCCGCCGTGGCCAGGATGCGGTGGATACGGGGGCGGAGCGTCGGGGCCGCGTCGGCGGCTATCCGCAGGCCCGTCACCAGCCAGGCGTTGTCGACGGAGGACAGGAACGGGCGGACCGGATCCCCCGTGCCCGGCCACTCGGTCAGCACCGAACCGTCGTGCGCGTCATACCAGTTGAGCCAGAAGCCGTGGTGGCGTTCCAGCTTCTCCACGGCGGCGACCGTACGGGTCAGGGCGCGGATCATCGTGCTCTCGCGGATCACCCCGAGGCCCGCGGCGGCCACCGTCGACCACAGGCCGCAGCCGATGTTGGTCGGGGAGGTCTGCTGCGACTGGACGGGGGCTCCGGGGCCGCCGATGCCGATCTTGTCGGTGACCAGACCGAAGTCGGTCGTCATCGCCCCGATCGAGCGGTACGTGTCGACGAACCAGGTCCTGAGGAGGCGCGGGTCGGCGGGGGCTGCTGCTGTCGCGGGGGAGGCTGCGGCTCCGAGCGACAGGGCCGCGGCCCCGGTCCCTGCGGCGGTGAGAAACGTGCGACGGTCCATCGGTCCGGCTCCTGTGGCAGAAGGGGGAGGGGGATGAGTCGTGATCTCGGTCGTGCGGGGTGAAGCCAGGTGGTGCGGGGGAGTGGTTCTGGTTCTGCGCGGGCGGCTCGGGGGCCGGCGGTCGTCAGGGGCCGCCGGCTCCCGGGCCGGAGGGAGCCGTCAGGTGGCTCCCCGTATCAGGGGCGTCCCCCGGAATCCGGGAGCGCCGGAATTACGCTGCTGTGCGCGGCAGTTCGCGGGTGCGGCCGAGCGAGCCCAGCCACTTCGCCGAGTCGCGCGGGGTGCGCTCGAAGGTCTCCCAGTCGATCGCGATCAGGCCGAACGTGGCCTTGTACGTACCCCACTCGTAGTTGTCCAGAGCGCTCCACGCCAGGTAGCCCCGGATGTCGATGCCGTCCGCCAGTGCGGAGGCGACCTCGTTCAGCGCGCCCGCGTAGTAGTCGACGCGGCGGCTGTCGTCGGCGGTGGCGATGCCGTTCTCCGTGACGATCAGCGGGACGTCGCCCACCACCTCGGCCGTGTGGCGCAGCGCCTCGCCGACCGCGCCCGGGTAGTACTCCCACGTCGTCAGCGTCCGCTCGACGTCGTCGGCCGCCGGGATCGGTCCTTCGGGGCCGATCCGCGTACGGGTGTAGGACTGCACGCCGATCCAGTCGTCGCCGCGCGCCGCCTCGATGAAGACGTCCTCGCGCGGGTGGCGGTAGGCGGCGGTGACGTCCTCCGCGCCGGGGAGGGCCTGGTAGACCTGGTTGGCGATGGTCCAGCCGACCTGGATGCCCGCGTCCAGGGCCCGGACCTCCTTGACGGCGGCGTGGTGGGCGGCGATGACGGCCTCGGTCGTCTCGTCGTCGGGGGTGGGCAGGCCGGCCGGCGGGAAGCTGTTGTCACCGCGCTTGGCCTGGCCCGCCATCACGGCGATCATGTTCGGCTCGTTGATCGTGCAGACGTGGCCGACGCCCTCGGAGATCACCGGGGCGCAGGCCGCCACGTACCGGGCGAACAGCTCCACCGCGCCCTCGGCCGTCCAGCCGCCGCGCGCCTCGAACCACTGCGGGACGGTGAAGTGGTGCAGGGTCACCATCGGGCGCAGGCCGCGGGCGATCGCGCCTTCCACCATGCGGCGGTAGTGGGCCAGTTCGGCACGCGAGAAGTGGCCCTCGACCGGCTCGATCCGGGCCCACTCGACGGAGAAGCGGTAGTCCGTGAAGCCGAGCGAGGCCAGCAGGTCCATGTCCTCGGGCCAGCGGTGGTAGCTGTCGCAGGCGTCCAGGCTCGGCTCCGCGATGTGGGTGCCGGCGGCGTGCTCCTTGACCCACCAGTCGCTGTCGGTGTTGTTGCCCTCGATCTGGTGGGCGGCCGTCGAGGCGCCCCAGAGGAAGCCCTCGGGGAACGGGACGGGAGCAGGGGTGTTCGTCATCGCGACATGTCTTTCTGGTGGGTGGTGAGGGGTGCGGCCGCGCTCGGTCACGGGGTGGGGTGCGGCCTCGATAGGTGAAGTCGGGCGGCCCGGGGGCTACTTCATGCCCGCCGTGGCGATGCCCTGCGTGAAGTGCCGCTGCAGCGCGATGAAGACGATCAGCACCGGCAGCACGATCAGGAAGGCCCCGGCCATCAGCATTCCGTTGGAGCCGCCGGCCTTGTTGGGGTCGGTGGCGAAGGTCGCCAGGGCGACCGGAAGGGTGTACTTGTCGGGGTCGTTGGTCGCGATCAGCGGCCAGACGAAGTTGTTCCAGGAACCCAGGAACGTGAAGATCGACAGGGTCGCGAGGGCGGGCTTCACCAGCGGCATCACGATCCGCCAGAAGATGTACCACTCGCTCGCGCCGTCCATCCGGGCCGCTTCCAGCAGCTCGTCCGGGATCGACTGCATGAACTGCCGCATCAGGAAGACCCCGAACGCCCCGGCGGCGAACGGCAGCACCAGACCCGCGTAACTGTCGATCAGCTGGAGCTTGCTCATCAGCACGAACAGCGGCAGCAGCATCAGGTTGCCGGGCACCATCAGCGCGCCGAGCACCAGACCGAAGATCTTGTTGCGGCCGGCGAACCTCAGCTTGGCCAGGGCGTAGCCGAGCATCGAGCAGAAGACCAGGTTCGAGACGGTCACCAGGACCGCCACGATCACCGAGTTCATGAAGTACAGCGGCAGGTCCAGCTTGTCGAGCAGCTGCCGGAAGTTCTCCAGGGTCCACTCGGTGGGGATCCACACCGGCGGGCTGGCCGACAGCTCGCTCTGCGTCTTGAAGGCGGAGATCCCCATCCAGAGGAAGGGCGCCGACATGACCAGCAGGCCGAGCGAGAGCAGGACGTAGACCAGGGGGCGTGCGGTGCTCCGCTTTCCGGGAGACCGCTTGTCCAGGGTCTTGGCCGGTGCGTTGGGGCTGCTGGTGGCGCTCATTTCGTGTTGTCCTTCAGCAGTCGGAGCTGGAGCACCGTGATGCCCATGATCACCACGAAGAGGACGTACGCCATGGCGCTCGCGTAGCCCATGTGGAAGAAGTTGAACCCTTCGCGGTACATGTTCAGCGAGACCGTGAGGGTCGAGTCGGACGGGCCGCCCTGCGTCATCACGAACGGCTCCTCGAACACGTTGAGGTAGCCGATCGTCGTGATCACCGTGGCGTAGAGGACCGTCGGGCGCAGCAGCGGGACCGTGATGCCCCGGAACTCCTGCCAGACGCTCGCGCCGTCGAGCTTCGCGGCTTCCCGCACCTCGGTGGGGATCGCCTGGAGGCCCGCGATGAACAGCACCATCACCGTGCCGACGTTCCGCCAGACCGCCATCACGATCAGCGACGGCATCGCCAGCGTCTCGGAGCCGAGGAAGTCCGGCGCCGTCCAGCCCACTTCGGAGAAGAGGCCGGCGATCAGCCCGTCGCTCGGATCGAGCACGAACCGCCAGACGACGGCGACCGCGACGATGGTGGTGACCACCGGAGCGTAGAAGCCGACCCGGAAGAAGGTCCGCGCCCGGTCGATGCCGTTGTTCAGCAGAACGGCGACGACCAGCCCGATCCCGATCGTCAGCGGTACGCCGACGACCACGAAGTACCCCGTGTTGAAGAGGGACTTGAGGAACTTCTCGTCGCCGAAGAGGTTGACGTAGTTCTCGAACCCGATGAAGTTCGCTTCCCACGGGCGCGTCACGTTCCGCAGCCCGAAGTCCGTGAAGCTCATCACCAGCGTGGCGAGGATCGGGAACGCCATGAAGACGGTGAACAGGACGAGGAACGGGGTGGAGAACAGCCAGCCCGCCGCGTTCTGCACGCCCATCGACGGCTTGCGGCCTCGGCTGCCCGTGGGGGCGGGGGACGGGGAGCCCCCTGCCTTCCCGGGCTGTTCGGCCTTCCCGGCCGTGGTGGTCGTGGTGCTCATGGCTACTGCTTCACGAGGCCTTCGATCTCGGACTGCGCCGTCTTCAGCGCGTCCTCGGCGGAAGCCTTGCCCTGCGTCACCTTGGCGATGGCCTGGTCCACCTTGTCGGTGATCTCGGTCCAGTTGGCCAGGGACGGCGAGGACTTGGCGGTGTCCATCTGCTTCTTGAAGGTCTGCAGGTCGGCGTCGTCGGCGAGCGTCCCGGACTCCCACGCGGAGGTGTTGGCGGGCAGGTCCTTCGTCCGCTCGTACCAGTCGGACTGGCCCTTCGTGTCCGTGAGGTACTTGATGAACTCGGTGGCCGCCGCCTTGTGCTCGCTGTCCTTGGAGACGACCAGGGAGGAGCCGCCCGCCATGGAGGTGGAGGAGGCGTCCGCCGGAACGTTCGCGATGGCCCACTTGCCCTTGATCTGCGGCTGGCCCTCGTTGAGGAGCGTCACGTGCCAGGGGCCGCCGAAGAACATCGGGACCCGGCCGTTGCCGAAGTCCTTCACCACGTCGTAGCCGGGCTGTACGGACTTGTTGGAGAGGCCCTTGTCGAAGTACGAGCCGTACTCCTTCAGCGCCTTGACCGCCTCCGGGCTGTCGATGACGGCCTCGCCCCGGTCATTGACGATCTCGCCGCCCGCCGAGTACAGGAAGGAGTAGAAGTTCTGCACGGTGTCCAGGCCGCTGGGCTGGATGGAGAGACCCCACTTCGTACCGGCCTTCTTCTGGTACGCGCCTGCCAGGTCCTGGAGCTCCTTCCAGTTCTCCGGAGCCTTGCTCACGCCCGCCTTCTCGGCCAGGTCCGTGCGGTAGTAGAGGACCCGGGTGTCGACGTACCACGGCACGCCGTAGGCGGTGCCGTCCACCTCGCCCTGCTCCCAGCCCGCCGGGAAGAAGTCCTTCTTGTCGAAGGTCTTGGTGTCCACCGGCTCCAGCACGCCGAGCTCGGAGAACTCGCCCAGGTAACTGCCGCCCATCTGCGCGACGTCGGGCAGTGTGCCCGCCGCCGCTGCCGAGACGAGCTTCTGGTGGGCGACGTCCCAGCCGATCGGGGTCACCTTCACCGTGATGTTCGGGTTGGCCTTCTCGTAGACCTCGGCCACGTCCGCGAGCTTCTCGCCCTCGGCCCCCATGGCCCACACGGTGAGCGTCTGCTTCTCGTCGGCCGCGACGTCGCCGCCGGAGGAGCCGCAGGCGGAAAGGGTCACGGCGAGCGCGAGCGCTATGCCGGCGGGAGCTGTTCTGGCGATGCGGGACATGGGAGGGCTCCTCCTTGAGCAATCCGGATGCTGCGCGATGTATGCGCTGCCTGTAAGCGCATACATCACTCTGCGCCAGCCGCTCGGGAATCCGCAAGAGGGTGCTGGGTCACACTCGTGCAACGTGCTCGACACGTCGGCGCCTTGTTGTTGAACCGTAAACGCGCTGTTTGTGGAACAACAGGCGATGTGACCGATTCGTCGTGCGGGGGTCCGTGTCCGGCGGGGGCGTGGGCCCCCGCACGGGCGGGCGTGGTCGGCGTCTACCCTCGCGGCATGGCTCCATCCGCCGCGTTCCCCCACGGCTTCCCGTTCGACCCGGCCTACGGGTACGACGCGCCGGACGCCCTGCTGAACATCCCCGCCCCGCCCGCTCCCGACGACTTCGACGCGTTCTGGCGGGGCCGGTACGCGCGAGCCCGCGCGGTCGATCCGCGGCCGGTCCTCGGCCCGGTGGAGGAGGAGCGCGACGGCCTGCAGATCCACGGCGTGAGCTACACCTCCGTGGGCGGCGTCCGGCTCGGCGGCTGGCTCGCCCTGCCCGCCGAGGGGCCCGTGCGGTACGGATACGTCGTCGGGCACGGCTACGGCGGGCGCCAGGGGCCCGGCCGGGACCTTCCGGCGCCGCTGCCCGGGGCCGCCGTAATCCTGCCGTGCGTACGGGGCATGGGGGAGCGGGGCCGGGTCGAGGGCATCCCGGACCTGGCCGACGAGCACGTCCTGCACGGCATCGGCTCCCGCGAGTCGTACGTCATCGGCGACTGCGTGGCCGACCTGTGGTGCGCCGCCTCCGCGCTGACGGAGCTGGTGCCCGAGCTGGCCCCGGCCGGCCTCCCGGGCGGGCCCCGCCTCGGCTATCTCGGCGAGAGCTTCGGCGGCGGGCTCGGGGCCCTCGCGCTGCCCTGGGACGAGCGCTTCGGCGCGGCCCAGCTCACGGTCCCCACCTTCGGCAACCACCCGCTGCGCCTGACCCTGCCCTGCGCGGGCAGCGGGGAGGCGGTCCGGGCGCACCACCGCGAACACCCCGAGGTCACGGATGTCCTCGGCTACTTCGACGCGGCGACGGCGGCGACCCGGCTGACGCTGCCCACGCTGGTCGCGGCCGCGCTGTTCGACCCGTCCGTGCCGCCGCCGGGGCAGTTCGCCGTGCACAACGCGCTGGCCGGCGAGCGGGAGCTCCAGGTGCTGACGGCGGGGCACTTCGCTTACCGGGGGATGACGGCCGAGGCGGCGGAGCTGGACGCGAACCGGACGCGGTTCTTCGGGGAGCGGCTGAAGCCTGCTTGACGGCTGCGAAGCCGAGGGGTTCCGGGGCGCCGACGCTCAGCGTCTGACCGCTGCGCCGGGGGCGCCGAGCCGCAGCCGCCCCCACACCCGCAGCTCGCGCGGTCGCGTCCGCCGTGTCAGCCGCAGCCGCAGCTGGCCCGTCGCGTCACCGAGACCGGCAGCTCCAGCGAGACCGGGGCGCGGCCCGGGTCCGCCAGGCGCTGCACCAGCAGCTCCACCGCCTGCTCGCCCAGCTGCCGGATCGGCTGCCGGACGGTCGTCAGGGGCGGGCGGACGATCCGGCTCAGCGGGATCCCGTCGAACCCGGTCACGGCGATGTCCTCCGGTACCCGCACCCCGCGCCGCTCCAGCGCCTGGAGCGCGCCGACCGCCATCTGGTCGTTGGCGAACAGCATCGCCTCCGGCCGCTCCACCCCCGTACCCTCCGACCGGTCCAGCAGGGCGCCCGCCGCCAGCGCGCCCTCGGCCTGCGTCATCATCCCGGCGCGCAGCTCCGGCCGGGAGGGCACCGGAAGGCCCGCGTCCCGGCACGCCTCCTGGAAGCCCCGGAACCGGGCCTGGGCGTCGGGCGAATTCTCCTCGCCGCCGATGAACGCCAGCCGGCGCAGCCCGTGGTCCTCGATCAGATGGCGGGTCAGTTCGCGCTCGCCCTCGGTGTTGGCCACCACGATGTGATCCAGGTGGTCGATCTCGCGCGGTCCGGCGAGCATCACCACGGGCAGCCGGCGCGATATCACCTCCAGGTCCTCGGTCGGCACGGTCCGCGCCAGTACGGCGAACCCGTCGACCCGCCCCGCGACCTTCGCCACCAGGCTCTCCGGCCCGCCGTCCAGCGAGGCGGCGATCAGCAGGGCGTAGCCGTGCCGCCGGGCCGCCCGTTCCATGCCCCGGATGATCTGGTCGGAGTAGAGCATCACGGCCTGGTCGTCGTCCGCGTCGCTCGCCGCCGCGGCGGTCTCGGCGTCCTGGTCCGCGAAGTCGGGGAAGCACAGCCCGAGCACGCCCGTGGTCCGGCTGGCCAGGCCCCGGGCGCTGCCGCTCGGCACGTACCCCAGCTCGCGGGCCGCCTCCATGACCTTCTCGCGGGTCTGCGCGCGTACGGAATCGGGGTTCCGGTAGACCCGGGAGACCGTGGCAATGGAGACGCCCGACCGCTCGGCGACGTCGTACACCGTGGGGGCGCTCACTCGACCGACCGTCCGTCCGCTTCTTCTGCTTCTTCTGCTTCTTCTTCGTTCACGAGGCTTGTGAAAGCGCATTCACCCTAAATCCTGGGCCGAGGGAGGAGCAAGGTCACCCGGTGTCACGCGAGCCGCGTCGGAGGGAAACGTTCCTCCGGCCGGGTGAGCTTGCGGCCCCCGCCCGTCGTGTCTGCGCCCCCTCGCGCGAGGGGGCGTTTTCAGTGGGCGGAAGGAATCAGTGTGATCAACTGCAAATGCCACCACATACGCACTATCCGGTCCATTCCGGTACGGGGTGGTCCGGGCCGGCCCCGGAGGTATCAGCCATGTCCCACGTCGGCGTCCCGCGCGGGACGGTTCGAAAGCGCCGATCGCTCGCGCTCCTCACGACGGGGGTGCTCACGATCCCGGTGCTGGCGGGCTGCAGCTCCGGCAGCGAGGAGACCTCCCGGGGCGTGCCCCAGGACATCGCGCCCGCCGCCCGAGAGACGGTGACCGACGGTTCGACGGTGAACTGGGCGGTCGACGCGCTGCCCGCCACCTTCAACGCCTTCCAGGCGGACGCGGACAGCGCCACCACCCGGATCACCGGAGCCCTGCTCCCGACCCTCTTCCCGATGGACAAGTCCGGGCAGCCGAAGCTCAATCCGGACTACCTGGAGTCCGCGAAGGTCATCGAGCGCGAGCCGAAGCAGGTCGTGCTCTACAAGCTCAACCAGCAGGCGGTGTGGAGCGACGGGCGGGAGATCGGAGCCCCCGACTTCGTCGCCCAGTGGCGGGCGCTCAGCGGCAAGGACTCCGCGTTCTGGACCGCCCGCAACTCCGGTTACGAGCGGATCGAGAAGATCGAGCGCGGCGCGGACGACCTCCAGGTGCGGGTCACGTTCTCCAAGCCGTACGCGGACTGGCGCTCGCTGTTCTCGCCGCTCTACCCGAAGGAGATCACCGGCTCGCCGGACGCCTTCAACGACGGCGCGCGCACCACCCTGAAGAACACCGCCGGGCCCTTCGTCCTGCGCGGTGTCAGCAAGTCCAAGGGCACGGTCACGCTGGCCCGCAACCCGCGCTGGTGGGGCGACAAGGCCAAGCTGGACACCCTCGTCTTCCGGGCGGTCGCCGCGAAGGACCGTACCCAGGCCCTCGCCGACGGCACGGTGGACGTCGCCGACATCGACGCGCCCACCGCCGACCGCATCACCCTCGCCCACCGTGACCGGGGCAACAACGGCCAGCCGCTCGCCCACGGTCCGGGCTCCGGGACCACGCCCGCCGAGGCGCTGCGCTCCTGGGCCCTGGCGCACGGCTCCGACGAGGAGGCCGCGGAGATCGCGCAGGCCGCCCGGGAGAAGAACCGCAAGGCCGTCATCGCGTACACCGCGGAACAGAAGGCCCTGCGCGACTTCGCCGTCCGCAAGTCCCTGGAGCCCGCCTACACCCAGCTCGCGCTGAACGGCGAGTCCGGCCCGCTCGCCGACGACCGGGTCCGCCGGGCGGTGGCCCGCGCCCTGGACCGCCAGGAGCTGGCCCAGGCGGTGCTGGGGCCGCTGGGCCTCCCGGCGAAGCCGCTCGGCAGCCACCTCGCCCTCGCGGGGCAGCCCGGCTACAAGGACGGCAGCGGGGCGCTCGGCGACCAGAACACCAAGGAAGCCCAGGCCCTGCTGGCGGACGCCGGGTGGACCCGGGGCGGCGCGGCCCAGCCGCCCAAGGACACCAAGGCGGGCAGCGAGGCGGAGAAGAAGGGCGACAAGAGCGAGAAGGGCGAGAAGAGCGGCAAGGAAGACGCCGACGCGGAGAAGAAGACCTCCGAGGACGCGAAGAAGGACGAGGACAAGGACGCGAAGACCGAGAAGGCGGAGAAGGACGAGAAGGACGAGAAGGACGAGAAGGCCGACAAGGCCTCCGGGGACAGCGCCGCCTCCCGCGACGAGGGCCTCTACATCGTCGGCGAGGACAACAAGCCCGGCGCCCAGGCCCCCGCCCACGCCTCCGCGAGCGGCGCCTCGGGCCTCCACGTCCTCGCTCCCGGCCGGACCGCCGCCGCCCAGAGCGCCGCCCTGCTCCGCCAGGCCGGCACCCTCGGTGAGGACGGCGCCGTCGCCGCCCAGGACAAGCAGCCCGGGGGAGCCGCCGGAGCGTACGCCCCCGTCGGCACCGCCGCCCCCGCGCCCGCCGCGGCCAAGGGGCAGCTCGGCAAGGACGGCAAGGCGCTGACCCTGCGCTTCGTGCTCCCCTCCGGGCCCGGCTCCCAGTCGCTGCGCAGCGTCGGCGACAAGATCGCGGTGATGCTGGAGAAGATCGGCATCGGCACGGAGATCACCAAGGTCCCCGACGAGAGCTACTTCAAGGACCACATCGCCTCCGGCGAGTACGACCTGGCGCTCTACTCCTGGCCCGCCACCGCCTACCCGGCCACCGACGGGCGTCCGATCTACGCCAAGCCGGAGCCCGCCACCGACGGATCGCTCCTCGTGGAGCAGAATTACACCCGGGTCGGCACCGACCACATCGACCAGCTCTTCGACCAGGCCGCCGCCGAGCTGGACGAGAAGGCCGCACGGGAGCTGATGAAGCAGGCGGACGCCCGGATCTGGGCCGCGGCCGGATCGATTCCGCTCTTCCAGCGCCCGCAGCTCGTCGCGGTCGACAAGAAGCTCGCGAACGTCGGGGCGTTCGGTTTCGCGGCCCCCCGGTATCAGGACATCGGGTTCAAGAACCGGCAAGCGGCAGGTTCCCCCGCAGACCGCAAGAAGTAGCGAGCAAGTATCACCGACTCCCGTCGCCAAGCTCAGATGCACCTCAAAACCCTTGCCCGCCGGTTCCCCCGGCGGGCAGTGTGGTTTCTGCCCTGACCCGGGCCGTTCCATCGCTTCACCGCTCCTCACCCCCCCCACAAGCTCCACCACAGCTCCGCCCGCATTTCGGCCATGCAGATGGCCCGGCTGCACCCAAGGGCCCGCCTGCGTGCCAGGCCGGGCTCGCGGGCCCCGGCACGCGCATCTGCGGCGTTGTCGTCGGTCGGCATGGCTCCGCCATGGCTCCCTCCTCCGCCTTGCAGCTGCACGCGCCGGACCCCGCTCACTGACCCGGCCTGGCACGCAGGCGGGCCCTTGACACCGGCTGAATATCGCCTGAATCACACGGGAAGACCGCCTCTGCGGATCGGCCCGGGAAGCCCGGCGGGCCCAAGGCCCGTACGATGGGACGAGCCGTGGCGTGCCGCCCGGCGGGCGTACGAGGACTCGAAGACCGACTGAGACGCCTGATCCCACGATCCGAGAGAAGCGCAAGCCACCCATGCCCACGCGCCACGACATCCGTAACGTAGCCATCGTCGCCCACGTCGACCACGGCAAGACCACGCTGGTCGACGCCATGCTCAAGCAGGCCGGTGCGTTCGCCGCCCACGCCGCCGAGCACCTCGACGACCGCATGATGGACTCGAACGACCTGGAGCGTGAGAAGGGCATCACGATCCTCGCCAAGAACACGGCGGTGAAGTATCACCCCAAGGACGGCGGGGACCCGATCACGATCAACATCATCGACACCCCCGGCCACGCCGACTTCGGTGGCGAGGTCGAGCGCGGCCTGTCGATGGTGGACGCGGTCGTGCTGCTCGTCGACGCCTCCGAGGGCCCGCTGCCCCAGACCCGCTTCGTGCTGCGCAAGGCGCTGTCCGCGAAGATGCCGGTCATCCTGTGCATCAACAAGACGGACCGCCCCGACTCCCGGATCGCCGAGGTCGTCGACGAGACGTACGACCTGTTCCTGGACCTGGACGCGGACGAGGACCAGATCGAGTTCCCGATCGTCTACGCCTGTGCCCGTGACGGCGTCGCCTCGCTGACCAAGCCAGAGGACGGCACCGTCCCGGCGGACAGCGACAACCTGGAGCCGTTCTTCAACACGATCCTGTCGCACGTCCCGGCCCCGGAGTTCGACGCGGACGCGCCGCTCCAGGCCCACGTCACCAACCTGGACGCCGACAACTTCCTCGGCCGTATCGCGCTCTGCCGCGTCGAGCAGGGCGAGCTGCGCAAGGGCCAGACCGTCACCTGGATCAAGCGTGACGGCACCCTGTCCAACGTCCGCATCACCGAGCTGATGATGACCGAGGCGCTCACCCGCAAGCCCGCCGAGGTGGCGGGCCCGGGCGACATCTGCGCCGTCGCCGGTTTCCCGGACATCATGATCGGCGAGACCCTGGCCGACCCCGAGAACCCGATCGCGCTCCCGCTGATCACGGTCGACGAGCCGGCCATCTCGATGACCATCGGCACCAACACCTCGCCGCTCGTCGGCAAGGGCGGCAAGGGCCACAAGGTCACCGCCCGCCAGGTGAAGGACCGCCTGGACCGCGAGCTGATCGGTAACGTCTCGCTCCGCGTCCTGGACACCGAGCGTCCCGACGCCTGGGAGGTCCAGGGCCGTGGTGAGCTCGCGCTCGCCATCCTGGTCGAGCAGATGCGCCGCGAGGGCTTCGAGCTGACCGTCGGCAAGCCCGAGGTCGTCACCAAGCAGATCGACGGCAAGACGCACGAGCCGATCGAGCGCATGACGATCGACTCGCCGGAGGAGCACCTCGGCGCCATCACGCAGCTCATGGCGACCCGCAAGGGCCGTATGGAGACCATGACGAACCACGGTTCGGGCTGGGTCCGCATGGAGTGGATCGTGCCGTCCCGCGGCCTCATCGGCTTCCGTACGGAGTTCCTGACCCAGACCCGCGGCACCGGCATCGCGCACTCGATCTTCGAGGGCCACGAGCCGTGGTTCGGCGAGCTGCGCACCCGTCACAACGGCTCGCTGGTGGCCGACCGTTCGGGCTCCGTCACGCCGTTCGCGATGGTCAACCTCCAGGAGCGCGGTGTCATCTTCACCGAGGCCGGCACCGAGGTCTACGAGGGCATGATCGTCGGCGAGAACTCCCGCGCCGACGACATGGACGTGAACATCACCAAGGAGAAGAAGCTCACCAACATGCGTGCGGCCTCCGCGGACACCACGGAGAACGTGGTCCCGGCCCGCAAGCTGTCGCTCGAGCAGTCCCTGGAGTTCTGCCGCGAGGACGAGTGCATCGAGGTGACCCCGGAGACCGTGCGTATCCGCAAGGTCGTCCTGGACGCCAAGCAGCGCGGCCGCACGGCCTCGCGCGCCAAGCACGGCTGACCAAGCACCAGCACGGCACGCAGGACCGCCCGGACGCCCCTCAGGGGGTGTCCGGGCGGTCCCGTGTGCGGCCCCGGGATCCCCGGAGCCGCACCCTCCGTATGCGGAGACCCGCGCGCCCTCGGAGACTCGTCCGGACGGTCCGTCAGCACAGGCATTGACAGAAGGCCCGGCCCACCACGGACACTGTGGTGGGCCGGGCCTTCGTCAATCGCTTTTTCTGACCGTGGTGTCCGGATATCGGGGGTCGCTCTCCGGAACATGTGTTAACAGTCCGTTTCGGGCGTGTCTGTCTGGGATCGCTTTGTCCGGATTTCGGGCAGGCAGAGGGTGCTGATGTTGTCAAACCGAGACCCTTTAAGTGTGGTTTACAGCCCGGCCGTACTCAATAGTTGGCTCCATTGAGCTCGGGTCAATGGGTCACGCACTGTGGGGAGTGCCGACTCACGAGCACACTCGGGGCACTGAACGATCACCGTCAGGGGTGTCGGTGAATCTCTCCAGTGCCCTTCTTGTAGTCAAAAGTGGACTCATGAGGAGGAAACCCATGCGCGGTGCCAAGAGCGCCAAGTGGGTCGCGGGAGCGGCAATCATCGCCCTGGCCGCGACTGCCTGTGGTGGTAGCGACAGTGGTGACGAAGGCAAGAAGAACACGTCGGGCCAGCCCGCCGGGTACGTCTCGATCGACGTCGGCGAGCCCCAGAAGCCTCTGATGCCGGCCGACACGAACGAGAGCAACGGCTCCTACGTCATCCAGTCGCTGTTCACCCAGCTGCTGGACTTCGACGACAAGGGCGAGATCGTTCTCACGAACGCCGAGTCCGTCGAGACCGAGGACTCCAAGACGTGGACCGTCAAGCTCAAGGCCGGCTGGAAGTTCCACAACGGTGAGGCCGTGACCGCGCAGTCGTACATCGACGCGTGGAACTGGTACGCCAACGTCGAGAACAAGCAGCAGAACGCGTTCTGGTTCTCCGACATCAAGGGCTACGAGGACGTCCACCCCGAGAAGGGTGCGCCCAAGGGCAAGGAGATGTCCGGCCTGAAGGCCGTGGACGACACCACGTTCACGATCGAGCTGGCGGAGAAGGTTCCGTACTTCAACTACAAGCTCGGCTACGCGACGTTCGCGCCGCTGCCCAAGGTCTTCTACGACGACCCGAAGGCGTTCGGCCAGAAGCCGGTCGGCAACGGCCCGTACACGTTCGAGAAGTGGACCCACAAGAAGCTCATCCAGGTCAAGGCCTGGGACGAGTACCAGGGCCCGAACAAGGCTGCCAACAAGGGCATCCAGTTCAAGAACTACTCGACCGTCGAGGCGGCCTACGCGGACGTCATCTCCGGCAACCTGGACATGATCCGTCAGGTCGGCCCGCGTGACCTCCCGAAGTACAAGACGGACCTCGGTGACGGCGCGATCGACCAGCCGTACGCCGCGATCCAGACGCTGGTCCCGGCGTTCTACTCGAAGTCGTTCAAGGACATCGACCCCAAGGTCCTCCAGGGTCTGTCCATGGCGGTCGACCGTGACACCATCACGAAGACCGTCCTGAACGGCACGCGCATCCCGGCGACGAGCTTCACGCCCCCGCAGGTCAAGGGCAACCAGACGCTCGACTCGGACATCCTGAAGTTCAACCCGGCCAAGGCCAAGGAGCTCATCAAGGAGGGCGGCGGTGTTCCGGAGAACAAGATCTCGATCCAGTACAACGCCGACGGTGGGCACAAGGAGTGGGTGACCGCGGTCTGCGAGTCCATCCGCAACTCCACCGGGGTCGAGTGCGTGGGCGACGCCAAGCCGGACTTCCCGACCGACCTCGAAGCGCGTGACAACGACGAGGTCAAGGGCTTCTACCGCGGTGGCTGGGTGGCCGACTACCCCGTCAACGTGAACTTCCTCAAGGAGCTCTACCACTCCAAGGCGGAGTCGAACAACGGTCGTTTCAACGACAAGGAGATCGACGAGCTGATGGCGAAGGGCGACAAGGCCGACTCGCTCGAGGAGTCGGTCGCCGCCTACCAGGAGGTCGAGAAGGCCCTGGTGGAGAAGATGCCCGCCATCCCGCTCTGGTACTACGCCATCAACGGCGGCCACGGCAAGAACGTCGACAACGTCAAGGTCGACTTCCACGGTGACCTCGAACTGACCGGCGTCACCACCAAGTAACGCCTGCGGGTCATTCCCCAACTGGCCGTCATCCGCCCGTGCTGCCCCTCAGCACGGTCGGAGGCGCGGGGGTCGTCTCTGCGAAGAGGCGGCCCCCGCGCCGCAGTTATCCCCACACGGAGGCACCCATGGGGCGCTATGTCGCACGACGACTGCTCCAGATGATCCCGGTCTTCATCGGGTCGACCCTGCTGGTCTTCCTGATGATGTACGCACTGCCCGGCGACCCCGTCAGAGCACTTGCCGGTGAACAGCACGTAGACGCTGCGCAGATCGCGTCGATGAAGGCGAGTCTGGGTCTGGACCAGCCGATCTGGCAGCAGTACTTGAACTACCTGGGCAATCTGTTCCAGGGCGACCTCGGCAATCAGATCGGAACGCAACGTCCGGTCGCCGAAGTCATCGCCGAGGCCTACCCGATCACCGTCAGACTGGCGATCTTCGCCTTCGTCTTCACGGTCGTTGCCGGGATCTCGCTCGGCATCATCGCGGGCCTGAAGGCTGAGTCCCTTCGGGACCGCGGTCTGCTCGGTCTGACGCTGGTGCTGATCTCCATGCCGTCCTTCGTGCTGGGCTTCCTCGTCCAGTACTTCTTCGCGTTCCAGATGGGCATCGCCAAGCCGAACGTGAGCCTCGAACCGACCAACAGCGAGTTGATCATGCCGGCCCTTGTGCTGGCGTCGCTGTCCCTCGCCTACGTGGCCCGGCTCACCCGTACCTCGGTCGCCGAGAACCTGCGCGCCGACTACATGCGTACGGCTGTGGCCAAGGGCTTGCCTCGACGCCGGGTCATCGGCGTCCACCTGATGCGCAACTCGCTCATCCCGGTCGTCACGTTCCTCGGCACCGACATCGGGGCCCTGATGGGCGGCGCGATCGTGACCGAGGGCATCTTCAACATCAAGGGCGTCGGGTCGCTCGTCTTCGAGGCTCTCAAGAAGCGTGAGGGCGCCACTGTCGTCGGCGTCGTGACACTGCTCGTCGTCGTCTATCTCGTCGCCAGCCTGCTCGTCGACCTGCTCTACGCGGTCCTGGACCCGAGGATCCGGTATGCCTGACACCACCGCACTCAAGAGCACCGACGCTCCGGCCGCGGCCGTCGACGCGCCGCCCGCGACGGACGCCGGGCCCGCGCCCGGCAAGCCGCGCAGCCTCTGGTCGGACGCCTGGCACGACCTGCGCCGCAATCCGCTCTTCGTCATCTCGATGGTGCTGATCCTGCTGCTCGTCGTCATGGCGATCTTCCCGGGTCTGTTCACCAGCGCCTCGCCGCGGGATGCCAACCTGGCCGAGCACTACCTCCAGCACCCGAACTGGGGGCACTTCTTCGCCCCCGACTGGCTCGGGTACGACGGTCAGGGACGTTCCATCTACGCGCGTGTCGTCCACGGGGCCCGTGCCTCCATCACGGTCGGCGTCGTCGTGACCATCGCGGTCACCATCACCGGACTGGCGATCGGCATGATCGCCGGCTACTTCGGCGGCTGGATCGACACGATCCTGTCCCGTGTCACCGACGTCTTCTTCGGTGTTCCCTTCATCGTCGGCGCCATGGTCATCCTGACCAGCTTCGAACAGCGCTCGGTGTGGGTCGTGATCCTTTCCCTGGCCTTCCTCGGCTGGACCTCGATCGCGCGTGTCGCCCGTGGCTCGGTCATTACGATCAAGCAGGCCGACTACGTGGTCGCCGCCAAGGCCCTCGGCGCCTCCACCACCCGGATCCTGACGCGGCACATCCTGCCGAACGCCATCGCTCCGGTGATCGTGGTCGCCACCATCGCGCTCGGCGGTTACATCGCAGCCGAGGCCACCCTGTCGTTCCTCGGCATCGGCCTCGCCGAGCCGACGGTCTCCTGGGGCATCGATGTGTCCGCCGCTTCGGCCCAGTTGCGTAATGCTCCGTACGTCCTGATCATCCCCTCGGTGATGGTCTCGATCACGGTGCTGTCCTTCCTGATGTTCGGCGATGCGGTCCGCAACGCCCTCGACCCCAAGATGCGCTGAGGGAGGCGTTCGTGACCACCATCGACAAGACGGCTCACGTCCCCGCACCGCGGGAGTCCGTGAGTGGCGAAGGCCCACTGCTCGACGTCCGTGACCTGCACGTGGAGTTCCACACCCGCGACGGTGTGGCCAAGGCGGTCAACGGTGTGAACTACACCGTCAGCGCCGGCGAGACGCTCGCGGTGCTCGGCGAGTCCGGTTCCGGCAAGTCCGTGACCGCGCAGACCATCATGGGCATCCTCGACATGCCGCCCGGGAAGATCACGCAGGGCGAGATCCTCTTCCGCGGCCAGGACATGCTGAAGATGTCCAACGAGGAGCGCCGGAAGATCCGCGGCCGCAAGATCGCGATGATCTTCCAGGACGCGCTGTCCTCGCTGAACCCGGTCCTCTCCGTCGGCTACCAGCTCGGCGAGATGTTCCGGGTGCACCAGGGCCTGTCCAAGAGGGCGGCCAGGGCCAAGTCCATCGAGCTGATGGACCAGGTCAAGATCCCGGCGGCGGCGGCCCGTATCTCGGACTTCCCGCACCAGTTCTCCGGCGGGATGCGCCAGCGCATCATGATCGCCATGGCGCTGGCCCTGGAGCCGGACCTGATCATCGCGGACGAGCCGACCACCGCGCTCGACGTGACGGTGCAGGCCCAGGTCATGGACCTGCTGGCCGAGCTCCAGCGCGAGTACAACATGGGTCTGATCCTGATCACCCACGACCTCGGCGTCGTCGCCGACGTCGCGGACAAGATCGCCGTGATGTACGCGGGCCGGATCGTGGAGACGGCCCCGGTCGGCGAGCTGTACAGCCGCCCGGCCCACCCGTACACCAAGGGTCTGCTGGACTCGATCCCGCGCCTGGACCAGAAGGGCCAGGAGCTCTACGCGATCAAGGGCCTGCCGCCCAACCTCACGCGTATCCCCGCGGGCTGTGCCTTCAGCCCGCGCTGCCCCAAGGCACAGGACATCTGCCGCACGGACGTCCCGCCGCTCGCCCCGGTGACCGAGCAGGACGGCCTCGAGCTGGTCGGCCGCGGCAGCGCGTGCCACTTCTGGAAGGAGACGATCCATGGCTGAGCTCAAGAAGGAGCCCGTGGACGCCACCCCGAACGTCTCCGACGTGGAGACCGTGGACGCCGCGACCGAGGCGGAGGCCGTAGCCGCCATCGACGCGCCCGTCAGCCAGGGTGAGCCCATCCTCCAGGTGCGGAACCTCGTCAAGCACTTCCCCCTGACGCAGGGCATCCTCTTCAAGAAGCAGATCGGCGCGGTCAAGGCCGTCGACGGGATCTCCTTCGACCTGTACGCCGGTGAGACCCTGGGCATCGTCGGGGAGTCCGGCTGTGGCAAGTCCACGGTCGCCCGGCTTCTGATGACGCTGGAGCGGGCCACCGCCGGCGAGGTCTTCTACAAGGGCCAGGACATCACCAAGCTGTCCGGCCGCGCGCTGAAGGCCGTGCGCCGCAACATCCAGATGGTGTTCCAGGACCCGTACACCTCGCTGAACCCGCGGATGACGGTCGGCGACATCATCGGGGAGACGTACGAGATCCACCCCGAGGTGGCCCCGAAGGGCGACCGGCGCCGCCGGGTCCAGGACCTCCTGGACGTCGTCGGGCTGAACCCGGAGTACATCAACCGGTATCCGCACCAGTTCTCCGGCGGTCAGCGTCAGCGCATCGGCATCGCCCGCGGCCTCGCGCTCAACCCGGAGATCATCATCTGCGACGAGCCGGTCTCCGCGCTCGACGTGTCGGTGCAGGCGCAGGTCATCAACCTGATGGAGAAGCTCCAGGACGAGTTCAACCTGTCCTACCTCTTCATCGCGCACGACCTGTCCATCGTCCGGCACATCTCCGACCGGGTCGGCGTGATGTACCTCGGCAAGATGGCCGAGATCGGTACGGACACGCAGATCTACGACCACCCGACGCACCCCTACACCCAGGCGCTGCTCTCGGCGGTCCCGGTCCCCGACCCGGCGGCCCGTGAGGGACGCGACCGGATCATCCTGACCGGTGACGTTCCGTCACCGGCGAACCCGCCGTCGGGCTGCCGCTTCCGCACCCGGTGCTGGAAGGCGGAGGAGCGCTGCGCGACGGAGGAGCCCCTGCTGGCGATCCCCGAGCGCTTCGTCGCGGGGACCACTCCGGCCTCGCACGAGTCGGCGTGCCACTTCGCCGAGGAGCGGGACGTCGTGCACGCGGCGTAACCGTTACCCGTTCTCGAACGGCGGATGCCCGGTCCCCCGAGGGGGCCGGGCATCCGCCGTTCAGGAACCGCCCCCGCCCGTACGGGGTAAGCCCGCATGCGATGCATGGCGTTATGAGGTGATATGAGGCATTGAGCTACTCGATGACTCTAGGAGGCACTTCATGCGCGGAGCCACACAGGTCAGGTGGGCCGCATGTGCGGTGGCCGTCGCCCTGACAGCGACGGCCTGCGGCGGCGGCGATGACGACAGCGGCGGCAGCGGCTCCGACGGCATCGTCAGCTCCTCCTGGGGAGACCCGCAGAACCCCCTGGAACCCGCCAACACCAACGAGGTCCAGGGCGGCAAGGTCCTCGACATGGTCTTCCGCGGACTGATCCGCTACGACCCGAAGACCGGCGAGGCCCAGAACATGGTCGCCGAGTCCATCGACACGACGGACTCCCAGAACTTCACGATCAAGCTGAAGGACGGCTGGACGTTCTCCAACGGCGAGAAGGTCACCGCCAAGTCCTTCGTCGACGCCTGGAACTACGGCGCCGCGCTGAAGAACAACCAGAAGAACGCCTACTTCTTCCAGTACATCGAGGGCTACGAAAAGGTCCACCCGGAGTCCGGAACCGCCTCCGCCCAGGCCCTGTCCGGCCTGAAGGTCGTCGACGACCTGACCTTCACCGCCAAGCTCACCCAGAAGTTCTCCCTGTGGCCCGACACCCTCGGCTACTCCGCCTTCGTCCCGCTGCCCAAGGCGTTCTACGACGACCACGACGCCTGGCTCTCCAAGCCCGTCGGGAACGGCCCGTACACCATCGAGTCGTACGACAAGGGCTCCTCGATGAACCTGCGCAAGTGGGACGACTACCCGGGCGACGACAAGGCGAAGAACGGCGGCGTCGACCTGAAGGTCTTCACCGACAACAACACCGCCTACACCGACCTGACGTCGGGCAACCTCGACCTCGTCGACGACGTTCCGGCCTCCCAGCTCCGTAACGTCGAGGCGGACCTCGGCGACCGGTACATCAACACCCCCGCCGGCATCATCCAGACCCTGGCCTTCCCCTTCTTCGACGAGAAGTGGGACACCGACGACGCCCGCAAGGTCCGCCAGGGCCTGTCGATGGCGATCAACCGGCCGCAGATCACCGACCAGATCTTCCAGAAGACCCGCACCCCCGCCTCCGACTGGACCTCCCCGGTCCTCGGCGAGGAGGGCGGCTTCAAGGAAGGGCTCTGCGGCAAGGAGTGCACGTACGACAAGGCCGCGGCCAAGAAGCTGATCGACGAGGGCGGCGGCATCCCCGGCGGCCAGCTGAAGATCTCGTACAACGCGGACACCGGCTCCCACAAGGAATGGGTCGACGCCGTCTGCAACAGCATCAACAACGTCATGGGCAACAACAAGGCCTGCGTCGGCGGCCCCGTCGGCACCTTCGCCGACTTCCGCGCCCAGGTCTCCACGCAGAAGCTCACCAGCGCCTGGCGTGCGGGCTGGCAGATGGACTACCCGCTGATCCAGAACTTCCTCCAGCCGCTCTACTACACCAACGCCCCGTCCAACGACGGCAAGTGGAGCAACGAGGAGTTCGACGACCTGGTCGACAAGGCCAACGCCGAGAGCGACAAGGCGAAGGCCGTCACCACCTTCCAGGACGCGGAGAAGATCCTCGTCACGGAGATGCCGGTCATCCCGCTCTGGTACCAGAACGGCAGCGCCGGCTACTCGGACCGGGTCGACAACGTCGCGCTGAACCCGTTCAGCGTCCCGGTCTACGAAGAGATCACCGTCAAGTGACGCGCTGAGCGACGCGGACGGCCGGGACGCCCGAAACGCCGGCGCCCCGGCCGTCCGCGCACCCCGTTCCGCCCGCGCACCCCCTGCCCGGTACTGCTCGCCCCGACCCCCGGAGCCCCACATGGGACGTTATGTGATCCGGCGGCTGCTGCAGATGATCCCCGTCTTCTTCGGCACCACGCTGTTGATCTTCCTCATGGTGAACGTGATGGGCGACCCCATCGCGGGCCTCTGCGGCGACCGCCAGTGCGACCCGGCCACCGCCGCCCAGCTGCGAGCCGAGTTCGGCCTCGACAAGCCGGTCTGGCAGCAATACCTCACGTACATGGGCAACGTGTTCACCGGCGACTTCGGCACCGCGTTCAACGGGCAGAAGGTCACCGAGCTGATGGCCACGGCCTTCCCCATCACCATCCGGCTCACCATCGTCGCGGTCGTCTTCGAGGTCGTCATCGGCATCAGCCTCGGCGTCGTCACCGGCCTGCGGCGCGGCCGCCCCGTCGACACCACCGTCCTCATCCTGACGCTGGTCGTCATCGCCGTCCCGACCTTCGTCACCGGTCTGCTGCTCCAGCTCCTCCTGGGCGTCAAGTGGGGCATCATCAAGCCCTCGGTCTCCCCGGACCCCGCCTTCGACGAACTGCTCGTCCCCGGACTGGTCCTCGCCTCGGTCTCGCTCGCCTACGTCACCCGGCTCACCCGGACCTCGATCGCCGAGAACGCCCGCGCCGACTACGTACGCACCGCCGTCGCCAAGGGCCTGCCCCGCCGCCGCGTCGTCGTACGGCACCTGCTGCGCAACTCGCTGATCCCCGTCGTCACCTTCATCGGCACCGACGTGGGAGCCCTGATGGGCGGGGCCATCGTCACCGAGCGGATCTTCAACATCCACGGGGTCGGCTTCCAGCTCTACCAGGGGATCCTGCGCCAGAACTCGCAGACCGTCGTCGGGTTCGTCACGATCCTCGTCCTCGTCTTCCTGGCCGCCAACCTGATCGTCGACCTCCTGTACGCCGTACTCGACCCGAGGATCCGCTATGCCTGAGCCGCAGTCATCGGACGGAGCGATCTCCCCGGCGGGAGCCGGCGGCGCGATGGACCTCGCCCTGGAGGAAGGCGCCAGCCTGGAGAAGAACCCGGGCGGCCCCGACGGCACCGGACCGGCCGGCAAACCCCGCAGCCTCTGGTCGGACGCCTGGCGCGACCTGCGGCGCAACCCGGTCTTCATCATCTCCGCGCTGGTCATCCTCTTCCTGGTGATCATCTCGATCTGGCCCTCGCTCATCGCGAGCGGCGACCCCCTCCAGGCCGACCTGGACGACGCCCAGAAGGGCTCCGAGCCCGGCCATCCCTTCGGCTTCGACCCGCAGGGCCGCGACGTCTACACCCGGGTCGTGTACGGCACCCGCACCTCGGTGACCGTCGGCATCTGCTCCACCCTCGGCGTCGCGATCCTCGGCAGCGTCCTCGGCGGACTCGCCGGATTCTTCGGCGGCTGGTGGGACTCGATCCTCTCCCGCCTCACCGACGTCTTCTTCGGCATCCCCGTCGTCCTCGGCGGCCTGGTCTTCCTCTCCGTCGTCACCAGCTCCACCGTCTGGCCCGTCGTCGGCTTCATCGTCCTGCTCGGCTGGCCCCAGATCGCCCGCATCGCCCGCGGCTCGGTCATCACCGCCAAACAGAACGACTACGTCCAGGCGGCCCGCGCGCTCGGCGCCTCCAACTCCCGCATGATGCTGCGCCACATCACCCCGAACGCCATCGCCCCCGTCATCGTCGTGGCGACCATCGCGCTCGGCACGTACATCTCGCTGGAGGCGACCCTCTCCTACCTCGGGGTCGGCCTGAAGGACCCGGCCGTCTCCTGGGGCATCGACATCTCCGCGGCCTCCAACTACATCCGCAACGCCCCGCACATGCTGCTCTGGCCCGCCGGAGCGCTGGCGATCACCGTGCTCGCGTTCATCATGCTCGGCGACGCGGTGCGCGACGCCCTCGACCCCAAGCTGCGCTGAGGAGCCGGTTGCCATGTTGCTCGAAGTGCGCGATCTGCACGTGGAGTTCCACACCCGCGAAGGCGTCGCCAAGGCCGTCAACGGGGTCAACTACTCGGTGGCCGAGGGCGAGACGCTCGCCGTCCTCGGCGAGTCCGGCTCCGGCAAGTCCGTCACCGCCCAGGCGATCATGGGCATTCTCGACATGCCGCCCGGGAAGATCGCCGGCGGCGAGATCCTCTTCAAGGACCAGGACCTGCTGAAGCTCAAGCCGGAGGAGCGGCGCAAGATCCGCGGCCAGGAGATGGCCATGATCTTCCAGGACGCGCTGTCCTCGCTGAACCCGGTCCTCACCGTCGGCGAGCAGCTCGGCGAGATGTTCGTGGTGCACCGCGGCATGTCCCGCAAGGACGCCAAGGCCCGATCGGTCGAGTTGATGGACCGCGTCCGCATCCCGGCCGCCAAGGAACGGGTCGGCAACTACCCGCACCAGTTCTCCGGCGGGATGCGCCAGCGCATCATGATCGCCATGGCGATGGCCCTGGAACCGTCCCTGATCATCGCCGACGAGCCGACCACCGCCCTCGACGTCACCGTCCAGGCCCAGGTCATGGAACTCCTCGCCGAGCTCCAGCGCGAACTGAACATGGGCCTCATCCTGATCACCCACGACCTCGGCGTGGTCGCCGACGTCGCCGACAAGATCGCCGTGATGTACGCGGGCCGCATCGTCGAGACCGCCCCCGTCCACGAGATCTACCGGGCCCCCGCCCACCCGTACACCAAGGGTCTCCTCCAGTCGATCCCGCGCCTGGACCAGAAGGGCCAGGAGCTCTACGCGATCAAGGGCCTGCCGCCCAACCTCACCCGCATCCCGCCGGGCTGCGCCTTCAACCCCCGCTGCCCGATGGCCCAGGACGTGTGCCGCAGCGATGTCCCGCCGCTCTACGAGGTGGACGAGCAGCGCCGGAGCGCCTGCCACTTCTGGAAGGAGACGCTCGATGCACGCTGACCGCGACGAGAGTGCGGGGACCGGCGGTGGCGCGGCCGGCTCCACCCTGCTGTCCAAGGCCCGCGAGGACGCCGTCACCCCGTACACGGAGGGCGACCCGATCCTCCAGGTCCGCGACCTCGCCAAGCACTACCCGCTGACCCAGGGCATCCTCTTCAAGCGGCAGATCGGCGCGGTCCGGGCCGTCGACGGCGTCGACTTCGACCTGTACGCGGGCGAGACGCTGGGCATCGTGGGGGAGTCGGGCTGCGGCAAGTCGACCGTCGCCAAGATGCTCGTCCACCTGGAACGCCCCACCGCCGGCGCGATCCGCTACAAGGGCGAGGACATCTCCAAGCTGTCCGGCCGGGCCCTGAAGGCGGTGCGCCGCAACATCCAGATGGTGTTCCAGGACCCCTACACCTCGCTGAACCCGCGGATGACGGTCGGCGACATCATCGGGGAGCCGTACGAGATCCACCCCGAGGTCGCCCCCAAGGGCAACCGACGCCAGAAGGTGCAGGACCTGCTGGACGTCGTCGGCCTCAACCCGGAGTACATCAACCGCTATCCGCACCAGTTCTCCGGCGGCCAGCGCCAGCGCATCGGCATCGCCCGCGGCCTCGCCCTCAACCCGGAGATCATCGTCGCCGACGAACCGGTCTCCGCGCTCGACGTCTCCGTACAGGCCCAGGTCGTCAACCTGCTGGACCGGCTCCAGGCCGAGTTCAGCCTCAGCTTCGTCTTCATCGCCCACGACCTCTCGATCGTCCGGCACATCTCCGACCGGGTCGGCGTGATGTACCTCGGCCGGATCGTGGAGATCGGCTCCGACGCGGAGATCTACGACCACCCCACCCACCCGTACACCCAGGCACTGCTCTCCGCCGTCCCCGTACCGGACCCGACCGCCCGCGCCCACCGGGAACGGATCATCCTGCACGGCGACGTCCCCTCACCCGCCAACATCCCCTCCGGCTGCCGGTTCCGCACCCGGTGCTGGAAGGCGCAGGAGCGGTGCGAACTGGAGGTCCCGCTGCTGGCGGTCCCCGCGGAGTTCCGGCACGTCGACACCCCGGCCCGGCACGACTCCGCGTGCCACTTCGCGGAGGAGAAGCGCGTGGTGCCGAAGGAGGACGAGAGCGGGGGCTGAGACCGGGATCGCTCTTGAGTAGGGTGCGAGGGACTCAGGCGTTCCTGAGCTCGACCGGCGGCGCGACCGCCCAGGGGGAACCGCAGCCCTCGCGGCCTTGACCAGGGCCCGCGAAGGCTCTCCCCGGCACGCGCCCGACACGCGAAAACGGGGAACATGAACAACAGCAGGACCACAGCGGACGGACCCGGTTCGACGGCCACGGTGGGAGCGATGGCCACGGTGGGAGCGACGGGCACGGTGGGAACACTGTGTCTCGACGAGAGGCCGCCCGTCCCGGGGGACCCCCTGGCCATCCACGACCTCACCCCGCGCGAGCGGCAGGTTCTCCTGCTGCTGGGGCAGGCGGCGACCAACCGTCGGATCAGCCACAGCCTCGGCATAGCCGAGCGGACGGTGAAGTCCCACCTCACCAGCATCATGGGCAAGTTGGACGTGACGACCAGGACCGAGGCGGCGCTGTTCTCGTACGTCCACCACCGGGTGCTGGTCCACGAGGATTCCGGAGCCGCCGCGAGCTGACGGGCCGCCCGTTCCGTCACCGGCCCCTGCGACCTTCGGGTGATGCCCGTTGGTCGGATGCCCGAAGATCCCATTGCCGGGGCCGGACCGGACTGGAGATGATCTCTTTCCGCGGCCGCATCACGGCCGCGGTCCACCACCTGGCCTCCTGACCCGGGGCCGGTGTGTCCGTTCCCGGCGGGGATCTCCCACGCGTCAGAAGCACCCTGCGGGGTGCGGATTCGGCATGTCCTGCGGGGGGTCCGCGCGGGAAGATACGAGGAGTTCATCATGGCGACCACCTTCGCTTCCCGGCTTTTCAGCGGCGCGGCGGCCACCGCGGCGGCCGGTGCGCTGGTCCTCTCGGCGAGCCCGGCCCACGCCACCAGCTCGTCCCAGAGCTGGAACATCAACGGCGGCTACAAGGCCACCGTCAACGCCTGGCACTGCGGCGTGTACGTCAAGGCCTGTGACTGGAAGACGTCGACGAAGCTCTACAAGGGCAAGTCGAGCGCGAAGGCCACCTGGATCCAGTCCCGGGCCATCGTCAAGTCGCACGGTGTCGGCGCCTCGCTGGAGATCTCGAAGAGCCCGAGCATCAAGATCTACTCGAAGACCAAGGACAAGGCCGAGTACCGCTGGAAGAACACCAACACCTGGATCTCGGACGCCTCCGGCCAGGTCAAGCCGGGCTGGAGCGCCACCCACATCTCCACCAAGAGCTGTGGCGCGCTGAAGATCGGCAAGAACATCAACTTCAAGGAGAAGTGCGTCACCGCCGGGGCCTTCTGACCTCTCTCCCCGCCTTCCCGTGAAGGCACGAGTCACGCCCGGGACGTGTCACCCGTGCGCCCCCGCCCTGGAATTCGCCTGGTGCGGGGGCGCACGCGTCCGGTGCGCCGTCCGCCGGAAAGAGCCGAGTCAGGTCACCGTCATGAAGAAAGCCACTGTCAGGGCCGCCGTCGCCGCCCTCGCCTGCGCGGTGCTGGCCGCCTCCTGCGCCGCACCGCCGGACGAACCGGCCCCGGGCGCCTCCCGTCCGGCATCCGGAGCGTCGCCGGCAGACCCCTTCGAGACGCTGGTCAGCAAGCAGAACGGACTCTTCTACCACCCGTTCCTGCGCGGCCACGCCACCTCCGCCCAGGACCAGTCGTTCGCCCTGCGCGCCCTGCGTGAGGCAGGCGCCCGGCCGAAGGTGGAGCTGACGGCCGCCGTGCGCGACGAGGTGCGCGCGGACGCGCTCGCGGTATCGGCCGTCTGGGGGCGGTACTGGCTGATCGCGTTCCGGGATGCCGGGGCCCGGGGAGCCCTGACCGGCGCGGACGCGGACGCCGTCGAGCGGCTGCGCACCCCGGGAGGCTGGTACACGGACCCCGCCCTGGGCGACGAGCCCGCTCAGCGGCTGAGCGCCACCTGGGCGGCGCTCGAAGTCCTGGACGCGGTGGGGCGGCTGCGTCCCGACGGGCGGCGGGAGGCGACGGCGCGCTGGCTCACCTCCCTGGCCGGCCCGGACACCGGGCTGGAGGAGGCCGGTGCCATCGCGCGGTCGTTGCGGCTGCTGGGGAAGCCCGTGCCGCGACGGCTGACGGCCCTGAAAGCGCCCCCGACGGCCGACTTCGGCTCCCTGACCCCGGATCAGCGGGCACAGCGGCTGCTCGACACCTACGGCTACGTCACGCTGGCCGAATCGGCGGGCATCGCGGTGGAGGTGGACCGCACCGCGTGGCGGAAGGCCCTCACCGACAACGCCGACGTCCTGGAGTACGACCAGCTCCACTACCTCGCCCGGGTGCTGAGGGCCGGGGGCGAGGACAGCGGCGTCCTGCGGCCCGTCGTACGGCGGCTGGAGCGCAACCGGCTCGCCGACGGCAGGATCGGCGACCCGTCGTCGTACGTCGGGACCGGCGACGCCTCGCTGTTCGTCCAGATGCTCCGCGCGCTCGCCGGGGGCGGGGCACGCGATGTCCGCCTGGCACGGGCGGTGCGCGAGGAGAAGGCCTCCGACGACGCCCCTGACGATCCGGTCAGCCGCATCACGCGTGCCGCACTGCTGCGTTCGGCCGCCGGGGACACCACACCGCAGGACGTGCGTGGCCTGTGCGCGGACGACACGGTGGTGCCGTCCCGGGTGACGCAGGACAACGCGGTGGAGTGGCAGCGCATGGCGCAGCTGTGCGAAGAGGCCGGCGCCGGGACCGGGGCGCCCCGGGTCACGGCCTGGCCGGTACGGACGAGACAGCAGATCAGGGACGCGGCCGCGCTGGTGGACGGCCTGACCCGACTGGGCACGAAGGCGCCCGCCTGGGTGGACACGGCGGCCCTGAGACAGGTGGCGGTGGCCCCGGACGCAGAGACACCGCTGTACGAACAGGCGGTCGCCGCGCACGCGTATCTGCGGGCGGGCGGGAAGGCGGACGCCGCCCTGCTGTCGGCGCTCCGGCAGAAACAGGCGGGACTGCGCGGCTGCCCCGGGCTGCCCGGCCTGTACCGGATCGGCGCCGGCGACGAGAGCTGTGACCTGAAGACCACCTGGGCCGTACGACGGCTGGACAGGCAACTGGACGGAAGACTTCTCCGTCTTCCGGACGGCACACACGCACCATCAGGAAGTGAGAAGCAAGGGTGAGCGCACTACTCGAAACCCGGGGGGTGTCCAAGACGTACCCCTTCCGGGGGCGCGCCGTCGACGTTCTGTCGGACGTCGACTTCTCCGCGCACGCGGGTGAACTGACGGCCATCGTCGGGCACTCGGGGACCGGCAAGTCGACGCTGCTGCACATCCTCGGTCTGCTGACCGAGCCGGACCGGGGCAGCGTCGTGCTCGACGGAACGGACACGACCGGACTGGGGGACGCCCGGCTGGCCGGTCTGCGGCGCGCGAAGATGGGGTTCGTCTTCCAGTCGTACAACCTGCTGCCGCAGCACTCGGCCCTGCGCAATACCCTCATCCCTTCCGTACGGCGTGGGAAAGAGGCCCAGGAACGAGCCCGGGAACTGCTGGAACGGGTCGGCCTGGGCGAGCGGGTGGACCATCTGCCGGCCCAGCTGTCGGGTGGTGAGCAGCAGCGGGTCGCCCTGGCGCGCGCCCTGGTCAACGACCCGCCGGTGATCCTGGCCGACGAGCCCACCGGCAACCTGGACAGCGAGAGCGAACAGCGGCTGCTCGCCCAGCTCCTGGAGCTGGCCCGGGAGGGCCGCGCTGTGGTGGTCGTCACCCACAACCAGGCCGTCTCCGACGCCGCCGACCGTGTCTACCGCATCGCCGAGGGCCGCATGAGCAGCCCGCAGATCCAGAAGGAGGGCACCCGGTGAGCCTGTGGTCTCTCGCCCTGGCCAACGTGTGGTCGCTGCGGCGGCGCCTGGTCGGGCTGATCGTGCTGGTGTCGGCGGCGGTGGCGGTGTGCCTGGGGGCGTTCGCCATCACCGACCGGGCGCAGGCCGTGACGACGAGCGATGTGAAGGAGAGCACCGCCAACCGGTCCATCACCATCGACCCGCCGGGGGAGGGGTCGGGCAACCCGCTCCTGACCGGGCGGTCGGTGAAGGAACTCGGGAGCCTTCCGCGGGTCGAGTCCGTGCAGTACCGGTTGCAGGCGTCGTTCGGACTGGTCACCGGGGAGGGCAACGGCCCGCTGCTGTACGCCACCACCTACCGGCCGGCCCTGCCGCCGCCCGTCGTGGACGCGGTGCGCGAGGACCTCTTCCCGCTGCGCAAGGGCGAAGTGGTGCTGCCCTCGCGCTCGCAGGGCTTCGACCTGGGCAAGTACCTGGGCAAGAAGGTCACCGCGACGACCACCCGGTTCGTCCGTGAGGGCGAGGGAACCGGGGTGGACCAGCCGGTGACGGTGGTCGGGATCTACGACGCGACCTGGCAGCTCGACAACCCGGACGCCGCCTACGCGGACGACGCCACCGTGATCAGGTGGGCGGCGGAGCGCAACGGCCGGCCGGTCAAGGACTTCGTGGACACGGTCGGCTACGACCAGCTCACCGTGGTGGCGCGGCAGGAGTCCGACGTACCGGAGCTGACGCGGCGGATCCAGGACCACCACTACACCGCCACGACGCTCCGTCAGGTCCTCGACACCCTGCCGGGCATTCTGGAGCTGATCCGGGTGGCGGGGCAGGTGCTGCTCGTCGTCCTCGGCGTCCTCGCCTTCGCGGGTACGGTCACCGCCACCGGGGCCCTGGCCCGCCGACGGGCGCAGGAGATCGGCATCCTCAAGGCGGTGGGGTTCCGGACCCGGTTCGTCCTGGGTCTGCTGGTGGCCGAGATGAGCGTGGTGGCGGCCGTGGCCGCAGCCGTGGGCGTGGTCCTCGGCGTGGGCCTGGCGGGCGCGGGCGCGGCGGGGCTGCGGACGGTGTCCGAGCTGAAGCCCTATGTGGAGCAGGCGCTTCCGCTGCCGTCCGCCGGTGTGCTCCTCCCGCTGGTCGCGGCGACGGTGCTCGTCGTCGTCGCCGGATCCCTCGGCCCCGCCCGACGCGCCGCACGCATGTCCCCCACTCAAGCCATGAAGGACTGGTGACCCCGGGATGAGGCCCCGAACGACAGCCCGAACGACGGCCCGAACGGCAGCCCGAACGGCGGCCCGAACGGCGGTCGCACCGATCGCGCGCGCTCCTCGTGCCTCTCGTGTCGCCGCCGTCCTCGTCGCGTCCGGCCTGCTGGCCGCGCTGACGGCCGGATGCTCCACGCCCGGCGAGGACATCACCCTGGGGAAGGACTGGGACGGCGCCCAGTCGTACGTCGTCGTCGACATCGCGGGTACGGAGGCCGTGGCCGGCGTCAACCCGCTCACGCGCACGGCGGAGCCCCTGGCGCTCGTACCCCGCCACGACGACGACGATGACGTGCTCGCCCCCCAGCTCGTCCGGCTCTCCGGCGGGCGGTGGGTGCTGGCCGTGCCCCGCAAGGACGGCAGGCCGGACCGGCTCTACCGGCTGGACGAGGGCTCCCGCAAGCTCGTCGAGCAGGGCGACCACGACGCGCTGCACGCGATCCTGCCCGGCCGCACGCTGGTCGCGGACGCGAAGGGCCTGGACGGCGCCCGGGCGGGCACGGAGGTCCTGGTGAAGGACCCGAAGCGCTGGAACGTCCAGCGCAAGGTCCAGGTCCCCGGCGCGCTCGCGCACGCCTCGGCGGACCCGGCGTCGGACACGGTGTGTCTGGCGACCGGATCGCCCCAGGACCTGACGGTCCACGCCCTGGAGCTGACCGGCGGGAAGCTGACGAGCCGGCGGGCCCCGAGCGGGACGGACGTCCAGGGGCTCGCCTGCTCCGGCGGGAAACCGGTGGCGGCCGGAGTGAAGGCCACGCGGCCGGACGGCGACCAGCCGGCCGACGCGACCTTCACGATCGCCGTGACGGACGCCGGAGCGAGCATCACCGCGGACACCGGACGCATCGAGGACATCCAGGTCCAGGACGGCACCGCGACGGTCGCGGTGGCGGTCGCGGTCGGCGAACGGACCGAGATCGTCGAGGTGGACACCCGCAGCGGCAAGGAACTCCGCCGGACGGGCCTGAAGGGTACGGGCGCCCTGCGGGCGCTGCGCCGTGCGGACGCCGGGTGGCTGGCCTACACGCAGGACGCCGTGTCGGTGGTGGACCCCGGGACCGGCAAGGCGCGGACGTTCGGCCTTCCGGGGGCGTACGTCGCCGGGTGACGGCAAGGAACCTCGACGCGAGCGGGCTCGCCCCCGGTGACCGGGGGCGAGCCCGCTCGCGTCACCCGGTCAGCTCGTGGTGCCGCAGGGCTTGCCGGCCTTGATCTCCTTCACGGCCGGGGCGAGGGCCGAGAGAACGGCCGAGGCGTCCGTACTCCCGTCGTGGAGACGGACCTGGACGCTGGGGTTGCGGCCATGGGTGGAGAACATCTTGGCGGTCCGGTCGTCCGCGGGCTTCTGGGCGACCCAGTCGACCCCGCCCTCATCGGTGCAGGCGGCACCGGCCTCGGGCTCGGGCATACCGCAGTAGACGATGATGTCGCCGCCGTCCCCCCAGGCGGCGGCGCCGGTCACGTCCGACTTCTCCTGGTCGTATCCGCCCAGTTCGCCGGGGAGCTTGCCGGTGAGCGTGTCGCACGCCGGACTGCCCGAGAAGGGCGGCTTGGTGAGGTTGTAGCCGTCTCCGCTGCCGCAGCCGGCGAGGACGGCTGTACAGGCGGTCAGAGCGGCGGTGAGGCGCAGCGCCCCACGTATGTTCTTGGTCAACGTGTTCCCCGTGTGGGTGGTTGTTCGGTCGAACAGAAACCTATCGCCCGACCGCGCGCCGACCTCATGGAGGATGGGCTTCCGGACCGTCTGCCGATCCGTTAACAGGCAGGCAACTCAACCGTCGCCGCACCGATATACGGACGCTCCATGCTGAACAGCGTACGGCCGTGCGGGTGCCGTGGACCGGCCGGAGCGTCGTCTTGTCGCTCCGGCCGGTCGCCCGCCGCTCCGGCCCCGTCCCCAGGCGTGCTTGTTCATCCGTTCGGGGCAATGGAGTATCACCGGGTGACACTTACACGGGGAGCAAGAATCACCGGCGCGGTTCTCTGCGCGGTGCTGGCAGCGATGGCCTTCGCCTGGATCGTGCGGGACATCCGGGCCGCCGACGGGCCGATGAATCTGTGGGAGTACCTGGGCGCCCCGGACCCCCGGTCGGGTCAGCCCATGACGACCGCACAGGGCAGCCGGGTCCTGCTCGTGACCTACGTCCTGGCCGCGGTGGCCGCACTTCGTTCCTCCTCCGCCGCCTCCTCGGTCCTGGTCATCACGGGTGTCGTCACCCTCGCGATGAAGCTGCCCGGCACCTGGTCCATCGACGACACCTATCCGGTGGAGCTTCGGGACCGGGCCGAACTCGGCCTGTACGTCGCCCTGGCCGCCGCGGTCGCTCTGATCGTCGCCGGGATCGCCGGCCGCCGGCCGTCGCCGGAGGCCGTGCGTCCCGCGGGGCCGGGGCAGGGTGCGGGGGTGGCGGCCTTCCTTCTGCTGGGCGCCGTGGCGGTGGTCTCCCTCGCCTGGGAGATCCGGCAGCCGTTCGTCGTCCCGTCCGGGATCTACCCCGCGTGGTTCCTCGGCGGAGCGCCGGTGCACAGCCCGATGACCGAGGCGCCGCCCGGCTGGGAGAGCGTGGTGCTCGTCCTGATGTCCCTGGTGGCGGCGTTCGGCGCGGTCGTACGTGCAGCGTTCGCCCGGGTGCTCGGCCTGATCGCGGGAGGCCTCTCGTTCCTCGGCGGTGTGCTGGGCACCGCTTTCGCCGTTCGCTTCGAGATGTACGAGAACTTCGCCGATCTGCCCCTGGAGCGTCAGCTGTCCGTGCTGACCTCGCTCTTCCTGGTCGTCGTCGGAGCGGCCGTGATCGCCGTCCTCGCACGCCCGGGAGCCGAGCGCACCTCCGGCGGCCTTCCGGGCCCGTGGGGCGGCTCCGGCCCCTGGGGCGTCCAGCCCCCCGGCTATCCGCCTGCCCCGGGCCCCGGCGTGCCGCCGCAGGCCCCCGGCCATCCGCCGTACGGGGTGCCCGGTCAGCCGCCCGCCTCCGGCCCCGGCGTGCCGCCGCAGGCCCCTGGCCATCCGCCCGCCCAGGCCCCCGGCTTCGGGCCCCCGCAGGACGGCGGCTTCGGGCCCCCGCCCCCGTCCCCGCCGCCGGGCCGGTGAACCGGTGACGGGGAGTCGGGAGTGGTCCGGGCGGTCCGGGCGATCCGGGCTGCCCGGTCGCGCGTGGCTCAGGCTCCGGTCAGCCCCAGCGACCGCTTGAGGAAGTCCACCTGGAGCAGGAGCAGGTTCTCCGCGACCTGCTCCTGCGGCGTCATGTGCGTCACCCCGCTCAGCGGCAGCACCTCGTGCGGCCGCCCGGCCGCCAGCAGCGCCGAGGACAGCCGCAGGGCGTGCGCGACCACCACGTTGTCGTCGGCCAGACCGTGCACGATCATCATCGGCCGGACCTCGGCGGCCGGCTCGGAGAGACCGTCGTCGGTGAGCAGCGAGTTGTACGCGTACACCTCGGGCTGCTCGGCCGGGTCGCCGAGATAGCGCTCGGTGTAGTGGGTGTCGTACAGCCGCTGGTCCGTCACCGGCGCCCCCACGACCGCCGCGTGGAAGACATCGGGCCGCCGCAGCACCGCGAGCCCCGCCAGATAGCCGCCGAAGGACCAGCCCCGGATCGCCACCCGGGAGAGGTCGAGCGGGAAGCGGTCCGCGAGCCCGTGCAACGCCTCGACCTGGTCCTCCATGGTCAGCACGAGGTTGTCCCGTACCGCCTTCTCCCAGCCCGGCGAACGGCCCGGCGCGCCCCGCCCGTCGGCGACGACCACCGCGAAGCCCTGGTCCGCGAACCACTGCGAGGTCAGGTGCGCGTTGTGGGCGGCGACCACCCGGCGGCCGTGCGGACCGCCGTACGGGTCCATCAGAACCGGAAGGGGGCCGTCCGCCTCCTGGTAGTCCGAGGGGAGCAGAACGGCGCACGGAATCCGCCGTGCGCCCCCCTCGGTGAGCGTCACGCGGGCGGCGAGCACCGGCTCCTGGGCGAAGCTCGCGATCCGGGCCAGCCGCTTGCCGTCCCGCACCACCCACGCGGCGGCTCCGGGCTCCTCCGGGACGGCCGAGACCACGACCGAGAGACCGCCCGAGCGGACCGCGGAGTGCACACCCACCCCTTCGGAAATCCGCTCGATTCCCAGCTCGTTCACCCGGTACACATGGACCTGCCCGATCTCCGGCTCGACCGCGTCCTCACCGGCCACCGCCGAGACCAGGATGTCGGACTCCCCGATGTCCAGCACCGCCTGGACGTGCAGCTGCGACCCGGTGAGCGGCCGGTCCCCGACCGCCAGCACCCGCGCGCCGCCCTCGTCGACGATCCGCACCAGCCGCCCGTCCGGCGCCCACGCGGGCACCCCGGGGAAAAGATCCAGCCACACCGGGTCCTCGTCGACATGCACGATCCGGGTCGCACCGGTCTCCGGGTCCACCGCCAGATACCGCTGACTGCGCTGGTCCCGGGCCTGCACCAGCAGCAGCGGAGCACCCGCGGACGACCAGTGCACCTGGGCCAGATACGGGAACGCCGCCCGGTCCCAGACCACTTCGGTACGGGCCCCCTCCAGGTCCGTCACGAAGAGCCGCACCTCGGCGTTGGGCGTGCCCGCCGCCGGGTAGGCGACCTCGGCGGGCCGGCGCTCCGGGTTCGCCGGATCGGCGATGTACCAGCGCTGTACGGGGCTGTCGTCGGCCCGTGCGACCAGCAGCCGGTCCGACTCCGGCGACCACCAGAAACCCCGGTAGCGGTGCATCTCCTCGGCCGCGATGAACTCGGCCAGACCGTAGGTGACCTGGGAGTCCTCCGGCTCGGCCAGCGCCCTGTCCCCCTCGCCCCCCGCGCCCACGACCCGCAGCGCGCCCTTGGCCACGTACGCGATGTGCCGGCCGTCGGGGGACGGACGTGGGTCGATCACCGGTCCCGGCACCGGCAGCGCCCGCGCCGTCCCGGCCCGCAGCTCGGCCACGTACACCTTTCCGGACAGCGCGAACGCCGCCAACTCCGCCGCCGCGTCCACCGCGTAGGAGACGATGCCCGACGAACCCTCCCGGGTCCGCTCGCGCCGGGCCCGCTCCTGTGCCGACAGCTTCTCCGCCGAACCGCCCAGCAGGACTTCGGGATCGGCGGCGACGCGCTCCTCGCCGGTCGCCGGGTCGAGCACCCAGAGCCGGTTGGTCCGGTCCGTCCCGGACGTGGACCGGAGGAAGATCACCCGTGTCTCATCCGGCGAGACGGTGAAGGCGCGAGGTGCGCCGAGAGTGAAGCGCTGGGTCCGTGCTTGCTGGCGGGGAAAGGACAGCTTCTGCGAGGTCATGGCTCCGAACCTAGCCGTGAACTCGGCCGCGCGGCACGGTTCGTGCGCCCCTCGTGCTGCTGTGCCCCGATCAATGCGTTGGCACGGATAGTTATGATCCGTAGCGCTCGGTGGGTAGGAACCTGCTGGCTCCGCGTGTACTCCCGTCCCGACCGTACTGATGGAGGTGAACCGCCGTGGCGCTCTCGATTTCGGCGGTAGTGCTGCTGGCGATCATCGTCTTCCTGCTGATCCGGAAGTCCGGACTGAAGGGAGGACACGCGGTGGTCTGCATGCTGCTCGGGTTCTACATCGCGAGCTCGTCCATCGCCCCGACCATCTCCGATCTGACGACCAACGTGGCGGGGATGATCAGCAGCATCAAGTTCTGACCGGACGCCGGGGCCGGGGCCGGGAGCCGGGGACCCAGCCGGGGCCGAGGCCGGGGGCGGCGGGCGAGGAGGGGCGGGGCACGGGGGCGCGGGGGCACGGGGGGCCTCCGGGCTCGTAGGGTGGTCCCCATGAAGGACCTCCCCGCCCGCCGCCTGCTGCTGGTGCACGCGCACCCCGACGACGAGTCGATCAACAACGGCGCCACCATGGCCCGGTATGCGGCCGAGGGCGCCCACGTCACCCTGGTGACGTGCACGCTCGGCGAGGAGGGCGAGGTCATCCCGCCCCCGCTCGCCCGCCTCACCGCCGACCGGGACGACGTGCTGGGCCCCCACCGCGTCGGCGAGCTGGCCGCGGCGATGAAGGAGCTCGGCGTCACCGACCACCGCTTCCTCGGCGGAGCGGGCCGCTACCGGGACTCCGGAATGATGGGCGCCGAGCAGAACGGCCGCCCCGGCTCCTTCTGGTCCACCCCGGTGGACGAGGCGGCGGCCCACCTCGTCGAGGTGATCCGCGAGGTCCGCCCCCAGGTCCTGGTCACCTACGACCCGGACGGCGGCTACGGCCACCCCGACCACATCCAGGCCCACCGCGTCGCGATGCGCGCCGCCGATCTGGCCGCCGACCCGGCGTACGGCACCGGCGCCCCGCACACCATCGCCAAGATCTACTGGAACCGGGTGGAGCGGGCCGTGGCCGAGGCCGCCTTCGACCGGCTGCGCGCCACCGCGCCCGACGCCTTCCCCGGCATCGCCGCCGTGGACGACGTCCCGGGTGTGGTGGAGGGCGACGAGATCACCGCGGAGATCGACGGATCGGCGTACGCCGGGGCGAAGTCGGCGGCGATGCGCGCCCACGCCACCCAGATCGCGGTCGACGGCCCCTACTTCGCCCTCTCCAACGACCTCGGCCAGCCCCTGCTGACGGCCGAGTGCTACCAACTGGTACGGGGCACAGCGGGCGTGCCCGAAGGGGCGCGTGAGAGCGACCTCTTCGCGGGCCTGCCGGGCGCCACGGGCACCGAGGGCACCACGGGCACCGAGGGCGGTGCGGCATGAGCGGGAACCCCGGCAAGGGGCGCGGCCGCGCGCAGTCCTCCCGCGCTTCCGAGGCTTCCCGTGATTCCAAGTCCTCCCGCGCTTCCAAGTCCTCCCGCGCTTCCAAGTCCTCCCGCGCTTCCAAGTCCTCCCGCGCTTCCGAGGCCTCCCACGCGCCGCGGCGGAACGCGCCGCCCAGGCCGTCCGAGCCCGCCGGTCTCGCCGCCCGTCCGAACCCGGCCCGGATCCCGGCCTACTTGGGCCTGGCCGTGCTCGGCATGCTCGTCGCGCTCGCCGGAACCCTCGTCCAAGCCGCCTGGTTCCCGGGCGGGTTGATCATCGCGCTGGCGGGCTCCGCGGGCGTCTTCTACGGCGGCCGGATCCTGACCCGCACCCAGCTCGGCGCGCTCGCCCCGGCGGCGGGCTGGTTCATCACGGTGTTCCTTCTGCTGAGCGGCCGGCCGGAGGGCGACTACGTCTTCGGCGACGAACTCGGCCTGGTGCTCTTCACGCTCGGCGGGACGGCCGCCGCTGTGATGTGCGCCACCACCTCCAAAGTGCCGCAATCAGCCATCCGCAGCGGCGGGTCCAGTACGTGAAGTGCCATGTACGGGTCCGGAACGACCCCCACAGGTGTGATGCACGGGTGGAGGTTTCCCCCGGTCGCGGAGTGTCCGGGGGTGGCGGCCAGTATGGTGGTGCGCGCGCCGAGCCGTCCCCTGGCCTGCGGCATGGGGGAAGTACGGGCGGCGGAGCCAATCGGGAGAACCTGCTTTGAGTCGTGAAACTGACAGTTCGTCCTCCGGGCCCCAGGGCCGCGGCGGAGCCGCGTACCCGTCGGGTACGCCGCCGTACGGATCCCGCCAGTATCCGTCGCAGCACCCGTCACAGGACGGCTCTGACGAGAACCCGGAATCCGTGGATCCGCCCCGGCCCGAGGAACCGAAGACCGAGACGACGCTGACGACGCGCATCCGGATCAACATCCCCGGGTCGCGTCCGATCCCGCCGGTCGTGATGCGTACGCCGATGGCGGAGAGCGACATCGCCGGCGGCCGTTCCGACGCGGAGCGCACCGGCGCCACCCCGCGCCCCGGTACGCCGCCGTCGGCACCAGGAGCCGGATCCGGACCCGGCTCAGGACCCGCCGACCGTTCCGTCCGTTCGGCGGGCCCGGACGGCGGAGCGCCCGCGGACCGGTCACGGGACGGCGGCCCGGCCGCCGACCCGACGCCCGGGGAGAAGCCGGCCCGGGAGAAGAGCGGCAGCGACTGGTTCGCCCCGCGCAAGGCCCCGGCCACCGGCCCGGGAGCAGCCGCCCAGGGCACCGGTGCGCCCGGCGCCCCCGGAGGCGCTCCTTCCGGCCCCGGCCCCGGCCCCGGCCCCGGCCCAGGCCCCGGCGGCGCTGCGGGCCCGGGCGGTCCTGGCGGCCAGGGCGGCTCCGGCATTCCGAGCGGCCCCGGCGGTCTCGGCGGCCCCGGCGGTCCCGGTGCGGGCGGCCCCACCGGCCCCCGCAGTACCACCGGCCCCGGTGGCAACACGGGCCTCGGCGGCCCCGGCGGCCCCGGCGGCCCCACCGGCCCCGACGGCGACGCGGGCCGTTCGCGTCCCGACCTGCCGTACTTCTCGGACGCCCCGGGCCCCGGCGCCCCGCAGCCCGGCGGCGCTCCGGGCGCGCCCGGCCCCGGCCGCAGCGCGCTCGACGCCTATGGCGCGGAGCCCCCCGGCGGAGGCCCGCGTTCCACCCCCGGCCTCGGGGTGCGTACGCCCGGTCCGTCCGGCCCCACCACGGGACCGGTCACCGGCACCTCCTCGCTGACCCCGAACCTCGACGGCGTCCCCGGCCTCGGCGGACCCGGCCCGATGGTCCCGGGCGTCCCCGGCGGCGTACCGCCCCGGATGTCCGACGACACCGCGATCCTCACGCCGCAGGCCCCGGCGCCCGAGCCCGGCCCCGGCGGCCATGTCTCGGGCTCCACGCTGACCAGCGGCATCCCCGTGGTGCCCAGCGAGCCCCGCGCCACGTTCCCGGGCGGGCCGGGCGCGCCCGGCGGCCCGGTGGCGGGCGGTCCCGGCGGGCCCGGCGGTCCGGCAGGACCCGGGGTTCCCGCGCCCGGCCCCGCCGCCCCGCGTCCGGCACAGCAGAGCACCCCCGCCCCGGCCCCCGCGAAGAAGGGCCGCTCCAAGCTGGTCCTGCTCGGGGTGGCCGCCGTCGTGCTGCTCGGCATCGCGTACGGGGCGGGTCTCCTGCTGAACCACGCCGAGGTCCCCAAGGGCACCACGGTGCTCGGCGTCGACATCGGCGGCGGCACGAAGGAGGAGGCGGTCGCCAAGCTCGACGCCGCCCTCGGGGAGCGGGCCAAGACGCCGCTCCAGCTGTCGGTGGACGGCAAGGAGGAGAAGCTCGACCCGGAGAAGGCCGGTCTCACCCTGGACAGCCAGGAGACCGTGCGCGGCGCGGCGGGGAGCGACTACAACCCCGTCTCGGTGATCGGTTCGCTGTTCGGCGGGGAGCGTCCCGCCGACCCGGTGATCCCGGTCGACGAGGAGAAGCTCGGCGTGGCGCTGACCGACCTGGCGGGCGCTTCCGGCTCGGCCAACGACGGCACGATCCGCTTCGAGCCGAACAAGGCCGTGGCGGTGCCGGGCAAGCCGGGCAAGACGCTGGACGCCGGCCAGTCCCTGATCTCGGTCCGGGACGCCTACCGCGCCCAGGTACAGACCGGGCAGGCCCGGCTGGTCGAACTCCCCGTCTCCACCACCGAACCCACCATCACCAAGGCCGAACTGGACCGGGCGATGAAGGAGTTCGCCGAGCCCGCGATGTCCGGTCTGATCACGATCAAGGCCGGTCCCAAGCAGATCCAGTTCGGTCCGGCCCGGTCGCTGCCGCAGATCCTCTCCATGAAGGCCGTGGACGGCCGGCTGGTCGACGTCTACGACAAGAAGGCGATCGACACGCTCCTGGACGGCGTCTTCGACGGCATCATGGCGGTCAAGGGCGACGGCAAGAAGCACCAGGTCGGTCCGGACGACGTGGCCCAGGCGATGAAGACCGCCCTGGCCGGGAAGACGGAGGCCGAGCGCACGGTCACCATCGACCTGACCGGCCAGGGCTGACGCCCCGGCACGGACACCCGCTCCGCCTGCTCCGCCCGTTCCACCCGTTGCACCCGCTCCGCCCCCGCCCGGGAACGTCTCCGGCCGGGGGCGGAGTCGTGTCGGCGGCCGGGCCCCGATGGGCGCGTCTCCCCAACTTCCCCACCCCGTAAGAACTTTCAGAAACAATCTGGAAACTGTTGCACGCACCTTGACGTGTCCATCGCCGGACGGGCAGGCTCCGAACTCCCCCCACGGCAGCCAGGCGCGTGGCTGCCCACGCCGGGTACGGGCGAACGCCCCGTACCCGCGACCGAAGGAGCCGCAATTGAGTTCCCGCGCCGCACGCGCAACCCTGGCGGGCCTGCTCGCCGCCGGAGGCCTCACGGTCCTCGCCCCCTGGTCCTCCCAGGCGACCCCACCGGGTGAGAAGACCGTGACCGCCACCCTCTTCGAGTGGAAGTACGATGCGGTCGCCGCCGCCTGCACCGACACCCTGGGCCCGGCCGGCTACGGCTACGTCGAGGTCTCGCCCGCCACCGAGCACATCCAGGGCGACCAGTGGTGGACCTCGTACCAGCCGGTCAGCTACAAGATCGCCGGCCGCCTCGGCGACCGGGACTCCTTCGCCGCGATGGTGGACAGCTGCCACGCGGCCGGGGTCAAGGTCGTCGCGGACGCGGTCATCAACCACATGGCCGCCGGGTCCGGCACCGGGACGGGCGGCACGTCGTACACCAAGTACGACTACCCCGGCACGTTCCAGGACCAGGACTTCCACACCTGCCGCAAGGACATCGCGAACTACGGCGACCGCGACGACGTCCAGAACTGCGAACTGGTCGGCCTCGCCGACCTGGACACCGGCAGCGACGCCGTCCGCACGACGATCGCCGGCCACCTCTCCGACCTCCGCTCGCTCGGCGTCGACGGCTTCCGCATCGACGCCGCCAAGCACATGTCCGCCGACGACGTCGCCGCGATCAAGGGCAAGATGGACGACCCCGGCTTCTGGGTCACCGAGGTCATCCACGGCGGGGGAGAGGCGGTCCAGCCGGAGGAGTACACCTCGATCGGCGACGTCGACGAGTTCCGCTACGGCGGCCACCTCAAGTCCGCCTTCCAGGGCGGCGGCCTGCCCGGCCTGAAGTCGGTCGCCGACGGCAAACTGGCCGGCGCCTCCGCCCGTACGTTCGTCGACAACTGGGACACCGAGCGCAACGGCTCCACCCTCACCTACAAGGACGGCGCGGCCCACACCCTGGCCAACGTCTTCATGCTCGCCTCGCCCTACGGCTCGCCGAACGTCTTCTCCGGCTACGCCTGGTCCGACAAGGACGCGGGCCCGCCGAACGGCGGCGCGGCGGACTGCGGCTCCGACGCCTGGACCTGCGTCCACGCCCAGCAGGCGGTCACCGGCATGGTCGGCTTCCACAACGCCACGGCGGGCGCGGAGCTGACGGACTGGTGGGACGACGGCGCCTCCGCCCTGGCCTTCGCCCGGGCGGGCAAGGGCTTCGTCGCCCTCAACAACGGCGACGCGGAGCTGACCCGCACCTTTACGACGACGCTGCCCGCGGGCACCTACTGCAACGTGGTCGCCGCCGCCCCGGACGCCTGCGACGGCAACGAGGCCACGGTCACGGACGACGGCACGGCGACGGTCACGGTCCCGGCGCGCGGGGCGGTGGCGCTGCACGGGTAGGGCAGCATTCAGCGAAAATTACCCCTGCGTGATATCGTGCAGGGGTAATCTCGCAGTTGGCTGGAGACTGAATGCAGTACAGGATCGTCGTGGTGGAGCCAGCGAGGAGCTGGTTACATCAATTGCGCCAGCATGACCGAGACACGCTGATTCAGGTCACGGCGGCCATCAACGTCCTCCAGCGGGAAGGGCCCGCACTCGGTCGTCCACTGGTCGACCGGATCGTCGGCTCGTCCCTGCCGAACCTGAAGGAGCTGCGGCCGGGATCGTCGAGGGCCAGTGAGGTGAGGATCCTCTTCGTGTTCGACCCCGCGCGTAATGCGGTCATCCTTGTTGGTGGCGATAAGGCAGGCCAGTGGTCCGGGTGGTACCGGACGGCGATCAAGGAAGCGGAAGCCGCTTACGCGGCTTACGCGGCAAGCGGGAACGAGGAGTCGTGAGAGCTGAACCGAAAGCGGCGGACGCCGCCGACTGGGACGACCTCAAGGGCGAGTTCGACTTCACCGCCGAAGAGGCCGAGAGGGTTGAGCAGCGCACTGCTGCGTTGCTGTCGGAGGTCAGGGCATACCGTCTCGCAGAGGTGCGCAAGCGCCAGCAAATGACGCAGACAGCGGTGGCCAAGGTTCTCGGCGTCACTCAGGGGCGCGTCTCGGCCATAGAGAAGGGTGCGATCAATCGAACCGAGGTCGAGACGCTCGCCGCGTACGTGGCGGCGCTGGGTGGTCAGTTGAAGCTGGTGGCTGATTTCGGGGACGAGACGTTGGTCCTGGGGTGAAGCAGCGGGGCGGGCGAACGGCTGGGCCATTCCATGGTCAGTTGGCCGTCGGCGTGTGACGGCAGCGGAGCGGGGCCCGGCGCTCAACAGCAGCCGGGCCCCGCTCCCGTACAGGTCCCGAGTCGAGAACTCGAGAACTACAGGAACTCGAGAACTACGGGAAGTTCACGACCTGCGAGGGGATCGTGTCCGTGCCGGACGTGGGGGATCCGACCTCGTTGATCACGTGCTCGTACTGTCCCTGGCCGCCCAGTGAGACGACGATCAGGCTGTGGAACTTCACGCCGGGCTTCACCGGGGCCTTGAAGCCGTGGCCCTGGACGATCGTCGGGTCGACGTTGTAGAAGCAGTAGCTGCCCATGCCCCAGCCCTCGTGCTCCTCGACCGAATCGTCGACCCGGTAGGCCGCGTAGCCCTTCGTGTCGCCGTTCTGGATCGCCTCCTGGTTAGGTGCGTCGTAGGCCTTCTCGTTCTGGAAGAAGATCGTGCGGCCGCGCTCGCCGTACCACTCCACGTCGTACTTGTTGAAGTGCTCGACGAACAGGCCGGTGGCCAGGACGTCGTCGCCGTTGACGCGGACGCCGTAGTCGGCCCGGTTGGTCTCCCAGCCCCAGCCCTCACCGTGGTCCGCACGCCACACCCACGTGTGGTCGATGATCGTGTCGTCGCTGTTCACCACGATGCTCGTGGTCGCCTTGCCGGGACCCGCGCCGCCGATCCGCACGAACACGTCCTGCAGCGACGTGGGGTTGGCCGAGTGGTCCGCCGAGGCGTTCTCGGGGCCGACCTCGATCAGCGTCTCGGAGTTCACCGGTCCCGCGTCGACCAGGAGGCCCGCGAGCTTCACGCCGGACACGTCACCGACCTTGATCGCGGTCACCCCGTTGTCCGGGATGATCGTGGCCAGGCCGAGGCCGAGGGCCACGGTGTCCGCGCGGTCGATGTTGATCGTCTCGTCGATGTGGTAGACGCCGGGCGTGAAGAGCAGGTGCAGGCCCTGCTCCACGGCCGCGTTGATCGTCGCGGCGTCCGCCCCCTCCTTCACGACGTAGAACTGGTCCAGCGGGATCGACTCGCCCGCCGGTGTCCCGCCGTCCCACGAGACGCCGCGCGCGTTCTCACGCTTCTCCGGCACGAAGACCTTGTAGTCGTCCCCGTCGAGGTAGAGGAACGGCTTCTCGCGCGAGATCGGGGTGGTTTCCAGGGTGGTGTACGGCGGCTCGGGGAAGCTGTTGGCCGGTGCGCCCTCGACGCCCGAGAACGTCATGTTCCAGACGCCGTTGCCCCAGCCGCCCACCGAGCTGTCGCGGGTGTACCACTGCTGCTGGGAGTACGGTCCGACCTCGCCGTCGATCTTGCTGTCGGCGATGTAGCCGCCGC